>JAPUIP010000171.1 GCA_027296925.1 Candidatus Poribacteria bacterium
CTGTCTCGGACAGATTGCCAACCTGCGACAATGCCATGTTCAACAAGCCGGGTCGGTACCGCTCCATCAAGCGGGCAAAGGCACTCTGGTCTCCCTGAAGGGTGAAATTAACTAACATTGCATCAAGCGATGACATCGAAAATATTCTCCTTTCGATCGGTTCACTTTAATAGATGCAAAAATTGAGGAGATTCAAAATCTTTATTGGGAAAAAATGATAAGCGGAGGATGATACTATACACGAAGCGACTATGGAACTTTCCTGCGACTCTGCCATCCTGGAGGTTGTTGGCTAGGGTTAGCGTGATTGGCTTCCAAAATATCTCTGAAACTCCGGAGTCGATTTCAGTTCAGCAAACGCGGGGTCCGTTTGGACAGAACGGAGGAGGGCTTGATCATTGTGAACCGCTTGAAGAAGGAGCCGCAAAGCCTCGGCAAACTGATTGTCTTGAGCAGAAATGGCGGCAAGTGTATATTGGGCTGGGGCACAATTGGGGTTCAAATCCAGAACTGCGTGAAACATACCGGCCGCTTCTTCGTACCGTCTTAATTGGTAAAAGGCTAACCCCAAATTGGTTTGGATCACTTCAGAGTTTGGCTGATGTTGGAGTGCTTTCTGATAAGCTACGATTGCGTTCTCATACTGTCCTAACCGGTAGTACAATAGTGCCAGATTATTCTGACTACTGGCATCCTCCGGTTCGACCTCGATCGCTGCTTGATATTGCGAAATTGCCTCTTCATAATTGCCTTGCGATTCGTATATTTGTCCTAACTGATGCCGAGCCTGTATATAGGAGGGATTCAGCTCAAGCGCCGCATTATAGGCTTCGATGGCTTCCGCAGTGCGGTCGAGCCGCTGATAGAGTTGCCCTAAATTTCCATGAGAGATGGCATAGCTTGGGTTCGCCTTGATAGCGGCTTCATAGTGTTCCAAGGCTTTATCGGTTTGATCTAACTCTGCATAAATTTGTCCGAGATAATTGTAGGTGCGATAGTCTGAACCATCCGCCCCTATAATTTTCTCATAGGACTCAATAGCCTCTGGATAGCGCTTTAAGTTTCTATAGAGTCCCCCTAAATGCCGGTAAGTTTCAAGTGCATCTGGATTGAGCCGAACCACATGCTTGTAGGCATTAATCGCCGCGGGATAGTTCTGTTGTGCGCGGTAAGCATTGCCGCGTGCAAGATAATCCGCAATCTGTTTCTGCTTGCTGCGGCGGCCAAATAAAAGCGCCACAATTGCAATACCAAGTACAGCCATAGACAGAATAAGAGCGATGAGTCCTTCACCAATCATTGTGAGACCTCCAGGCTAAACGAGTGAAAAAAAATGCCAAACCGTGAGGGAGACGGTCTGGCAGTACACCTTTACAAAGCGCAGGTTAAACACCAGTTGATGTCCACATGCAATATGTTGAGAGCTAGACAAAACATCGGGAGCAATTGGCATAATTGCTCACCAATTGACTTATAGTATACCCAATTTAATAACAAATGTCAATAGAAATATAACATTTGTAAAATCATGCGATTCAACGTGCGGCGGCCTTGGTCATCACTTGGTATACCATTGTGGTGAGATCTTCGTAGCCAAATGGCTTTCTGAGCCAGCCTGACACGCCTGCGTGGAGGACCTGGCGTTTAATAGATGCTTTGTCTTCGGCTGTCAGCATGAGAACGGGTACCTTGCTCTGATATGGATGATGCTTCAGTGTCTGGATCAACTCTAGACCGTTCATTTCAGGCATGCTATAGTCGGTAATAATCAATGCCAATGGATCTGAACTCAGTTTCGTTAAGGCTTCGCGACCATTACTCGCTTCGATAACAATAAACTCAAGGGCCTCCAAAATGATTCTAACGGTTTCACGAGTGATAGAAGAATCATCAACGACTAACACTTTCCTCGCACACATTGCATATTCCACCTCATTTTCATGCCCGATTCTAAATCACATTATTCACCGCTGCTCTTGTGGACGTGATAGTAAGGTACAGCAACAACGATTACGGCTCGAAACGCATTTGCGGGATATAACGGCAATACTGAGAAAGTGTTACGAAAAGTTGTGATTTAAGTAAATGCGGAAAATGCTCTTGGTTTTTCCCCTCCTCTCCAACTCCTTTCCCATCAAGAGTTCAGGGGGCGGACACATGTAGGGTGGGGCCTTGCCCCACCGAATTCGATATCACATCATGGTGGGGCGTGGCCCCACTACGAGGGGTTTTTCAGTGTACCAGTCCGCCCTGATCTGAAGATCGCCACCCGCGTGGAGAGGAGGCAAGTCCAGAACCGAGTGACCTGGCTCATAGCTCACGCCCCGCTGCGCGGGATTTTCGCTTCGCTCCAACCTGCCCCGCTGCTACGACGCTTCCGTGATTTCCTCAACGATCTCCCCACTCTTTTTGTCTTTGAGAATGCGCTTTGTTCGACCGTCGGGCATCCGCTCTTCCTTCATCAGCGCATACTGTTCATTGACCTCGGCCCCGGAAACACCGGCTTCCTGTGCTTGATCTTCCCCACGCCATACTTCCAATTCTACTGGCTCCCACAACTTTGATTTCGCGGATCGGTAACAGGTGTCGATGACGGCGTTAACAACATAACCATCATAGAAGGTCTCCATCGGCTCTGTGCCACTGTCCAAAGCATTGAGCATCTCAACAAACATATCGCGATAGCCGAGTTCCCCGATCTCGTCCCCAACGGGGAAAAGCCATCCGGTATCCCCTTCAGCTTTTTCGGCAACATAGCCGCCCTGTCCGCCAGCCGTGAACATCTCCATACCCGTCCTCAGCCAGTGATTGAGCCAGATGGTGCCTTCGGTGCCAGCGACTTCATCACGGAGGTCCATGCCGCCACGGAACGCCCAACTGACTTCAAACTGTCCCATTGCACCGCTCTCAAACCGAATCAGGGCAATGCCGTGGTCTTCGGCATCGATCGGATGAACGAGGGTATCTGCCCAGCACATCACCTCAAGGGGCTTGTTGTTCTTCCCAACGAAGTTCCGGATAATTTCGATGCAGTGGCAGCCCATATCAATAATCGCACCGCCGCCCGCCTGCTCAATGTCCCAGAACCAGGCGCTATGCGGCCCAGGATGGGTCTCACGAGAGCGAACCCACAGGACTTTTCCCAACGCACCGTTCTTGACGGATTCGAGGGCTTTGAGCGTCTTGGGCGGATAGACCAGATCCTCAAGGTAGCCGTGAAACACGCCAGCGTTTTCAACGGTATCGAGCATCGTTTTCGCTTCAGCCGCGTTACGCCCCAGGGGTTTCGTGCACAGAACCGCTTTGCCCGCTTCGGCAGCCAGCACGACGGCCTCCTCGTGCAAATTGTTGGGAAGACCGATGACGACCACATCGGTTTCTGGATCGTTTATCGCTTCTGCCAGATCTGTTGTCCACTTGGGAATACTCCACTCCTCGGCGAACTGCTTCGCCCGATCGTCCGTGCGCGAGTGTACGACGTGGACACGATCGCAGCCTCGCTGAGCGTGCAGCGTCATCGTATAGAACATTCCAATCAGCCCGGTTCCCAACATTGTAATCTTGTGCGTTTGGTGCATAATCATCCTCCTCTGATCCCCCAGGTAGCCTGTGCGACGCCACTTGACCCGTCGAGCAAGTTCACAACAGAAAGGTCGCACCAGACAATTAAATCATACATCGTCTGGTGCGAACGATTCTGGGTCCCGATACCCGTCCGGGAGTCGGCGAAAGCGAAATTCGCTTCTGGCTTACCCTTCTGCCTTGCTCTTTTTCTCTTTAACAACTTTGAAATCTTTAATCACGAGAACGGGCCGACTCTTCTCATTAAAGGCAGGAATCTCGCCGAAAATCGTCACCTCCTGCCTCTCCGTCACAGCCTCGAGGAGCATGTCGCGTTGTGTACCTTCTATCAGGATGAACTGTTGATCTGTCGCTTCGATTTTCAACGCTTTACGGGGACGCATCTCGCCGCCGGAGTAGATTTTTTGGTAATCTATCACTTTTCCTGTTACGATGATTTCGATCTTCCACGGGATACGCTCCGCATTCCGCAGTTCTTGCCGAATTTCATACAAGTCAAGCGGCTTTTTTCCCGATGGATAAATCGTCAACGTATGGGTTTTCGGGTCAATGCTTTTATCTTCGATTTCTTCATCAAAGGGTCTCAGCGCTTTACCGATGGCATTGACACAGATATTGCCACAGAGAAAAGCATCCAAATGCATTGTGACTTTCTCTATCTGAGCATCTGCCGTCATGCCAAAAGTAAGGGTCATGATCAACATACTCATGACGATGGTTAAACTTTTCTTGAACATGATCCATTTTCTCCTTATTGTTCAATTGCAATAAAAACCCCTGAAATCAGGGAGTCCGGGCAACTGGCATAATCGCCTGCCCGTGAACTTGACCATAGTATAAAAGAGATTGGTTCTTAATGCAACAAAAAAATAGGTGGAGTCGCTTCACACGGAACTTCGCCATTTTCCACGTGACAGAACTGGTGATTTTTGCTAAAATAGGCGTAATTCTAAGTCGGCCATATTGGATACAGCCATCCATGGCCCGGCTTTACACCCTTAATCGTAACAAAATCCGATCATCCGTGGAGGAGTTAGATATGGAAGAATCCCAAGCCAATTTGAATAATTCATCACTGGAAGAGAGCGTCGAAGGAGGCTGCCTGCCGGATTGGAGGGTTTCTCAGCTTTGGTGCGCTGCCGCCAAAAGGCGCGGATGGCGGAGGTCTCGATTGGCTGCTGATCGGTGCATTCGCGGCTTACGCCGGCAGTGGTGGATTGGGAAACGTCGGCATCTCCAACTACGTTCGTGACAAGGGTTGGGGTATGAGCAGCCTCGTCGGCGCAATTCCCTCTTTAATCGGTGGACAGGAGGTAACGCTCTCGCATATTGGCAAGGTTTTTCGCATCACCCCTGAAAGCCTGGAACGCTTCCGGGAGTGGTGGAAATATAACCGCTTTGAACAATACTATATCTGGGTCATCGGTTGCTTCTTCGGTTTAGCGCTGCCAGCGATGATGACGCTTGAGTTCGTTCCCGCAGGGCAAGAGATAGATCAATGGTCAGCGGCGGCATTTCAGGCTGAAGGCCTCGCCGAAAAAGGCGGTCGAATCTTCTGGCCCCTAACACTGTTATGCGGATTTTGGGTCCTCTTTTCCAGCCAGCTAGGGGGTGTGGACGGGATACCTCGACGCTACACGGACATGATCTGGACCGGATTTTCAAGTGCGCGAAAATTGGAAGAGCATAACGTCAAGTGGATCTACTACTCCATCCTCGCGGTCTATATTCTTTGGGGCATGATTGCACTGTATCTGGTGCAGCCGTTTTTCATGATCTTGGTTTCGGCAACAATTGGCGGCTACCTGTTGGTAATCACGGCGCTGCACGCCCTTTACGTCAATCGGAAGTTTCTACCGAAAGAGATCCAACCGCCCCTCTGGCGACAGATTGGGCTCGTCCTGTGTGCAGTATTTTACACCATATTTGGCACATTGACAATCATTCAGAGGCTTCCGCTTATATTGGGATAGCCAGCGGGTTATCGCTGATTGATCACAGTCGCTTCCGTATAGCTGAAAGAGAGATTCACATGGATGAGAATCACGATTATCCGAGCATTTCCCAGGCGGTTGGGCTGATGATCTGGTTCTTTTTCCTGACGACCGTGTTGTATGGCCTCTTTTCGGCACTTGATATGGTTGTGGACTTTCCACTTATAGACCATCCGGCGACCCTTGGTGCGATCAATCTCATCGCCATTGGGCTCGTCCTGATGATCGGGCTTAACAAGTCCGGGGCGCCCTTTGCAGCGGTTTTCCCGTTTGTACCCATACAGCCGTCTCTCCTATTTCCTATGGCGATCACGATTGCCGGTGCAAGTATTCTGCTCTCCGAAATGGATAATCTGCTGCGTATCTTTCTTCCTGCGCCGGCGTGGTTCACCAATCTTTTGCTGGATCTTGTCGGCGCAAAAACGAGCATGTGGGGTTCGATTTTCGCGGTCGTCATCGTTGCACCGCTGACGGAGGAACTGCTGTTTCGAGGGCTCGTCCTGCGTGGATTTCTCAGGTGTTACCGGGTCCCAAAAGCAGTCATCGCCTCGTCCATACTTTTTGCCCTGCTTCATCTCAATCCCTGGCAATTTATCGGCGGGACCGTCCTGGGCGCGCTATTCGCATGGTGGTTTATACAAACCCGTTCCCTCATCCCGTGCCTATTTGGGCATGCGGTGTCAAACGCGCTACCGCTAGCTTTCAGTGCGATTTTCCATCTGAAGATCCGGGGGTATACCAGCGAGTTGAGTCACAACATTGTGTTTCAACCGTTCTGGTTCGATGCCCTGGGGTTTTTACTGGTCGGAGTCGGTGTGTGGGCCCTCGTACAGATGTGTCGTGGAATCGGCGAGATGCCCCGTGGAGAATTATCCAACACGTAGTCGTCAAGATGTTGGGAGGTACCATCATGTCAGTATCAACGCATACCATCACGTATCGCATCATGAATCACGACACAGAAGTTGCTCGGTGTCGGTGGATACATGTAGTGTAACAGGGATTGCCCGATGAGCGACGAAAAAATCTACTTCCGCTACGATGAAGGCACAATTATCGCTGAGAACGCAGAAGCCCCGCCTGAACATTTTGAGTGGGACTCGCGGATTGAGAAGTGGCGTACGCTCGCGCTATACTATCCGAACGCTATAAACCAGCTCCGCGAAAACGGTATCCAATACACAACGACAGTTCCCCGCTACAAAACCATTCAGCCAAAACTCAAACTCGATTTCGATCTGCACGACTATCAGAAGGAGGGATTACAGGCGTGGACTGAGGCGAACTGCCTCGGCACGGTCATTTTGCCGACGGGGGCGGGGAAAACCTTCCTCGCGCTAAAAGCCATTGAACACGTCAAGCGTAGCACGCTGATCATTGTTCCGACCATTGACCTGCTGAACCAATGGTATGACCTGCTCACTAACGCTTTCGAGCTGGAGATCGGCATTCTAGGCGGCGGATACCACGAGATCCAAGAAATCACCGTTACGACTTACGACAGCGCCTACCGCTACAGCAGCGAATACGGCAACCGCTTTGGATTCCTGATCTTTGATGAAGTGCATCACCTCCCTTCTCCCTATTACAGTCATATCCCTGAACTCAGCATCGCTTCCCGACGGCTCGGCTTGACGGCGACTTACGAGCGGTCGGACGGCATGGAGCTCGCGCTCCGGCGATTGATTGGCGATGTCGTCTACCGCAAGTCAATCGACGAACTGCGGGGAGAATATCTCTCGGAATATGAAACCGTTCGGCTCTATGTCGAACTGACTGAGGAAGAGCGGGAGGAATATGATCGAGAGCGAGCGCTCTACATCAATTTCTTACGCAATCGGAACATTCAATTGTTTGGCGGCGGCTGGGGCGAATTTGTCCGCCTGAGCACGCAGGACTCCGAAGCACGCCGTGCGATGCTTGCGCTGAACAGATCAAAAACGATCGCGCTCGAAGCCGCGGCAAAGTTAGAACTTCTGGAATCACTCCTGAAACAGCACTGCCAGGCTCGGGTACTGATCTTCACTGAAAGCAACCGGTTCGCTTACAAAATCTCCATGCGCCATCTGCTTCCGGTGATCACGCATCAGACGAAAACCAAAGAGCGCAAGCGCATCCTGGAACGCTTCAACACCGGCGAATATCCAGCGATTGTGACCTCAAAAGTGCTGAACGAGGGTGTCAATGTCCCGGATGCAAATATCGGTATTGTCCTCAGCGGTAGCGGAAGTACGAGGGAATATATCCAACGGTTGGGGCGCATCCTTCGTAAACGCGAAGGGAAATACGCGATTCTTTACGAGGTGGTTACGAGAGATACGCTCGAAAAAGGGGTTTCTCAGCGCAGGCGGCGCCGGACTGTGAAACCTTCAGAATCAGACGCAAGCAACGAAGCAGACTTACCATGATTATCATTTATCTTTTTTTGGCAACCCTGGCAGTCTTTATCGGTGCCGCAATCGCCTTCGTTTCACAGGACAATACCAACCTTTTCTCAACCATCTTTGGTTTCGCCGCCGGCGCGGTCTTTGGCATACTGCTCCGGTTGGTCCTCCACCTCTATAGCGAATATGGCGTTTATCCCCTTTTCGTCATGGCGGGAGGCTTTCTGCTCATTTTCCTGATCGAGCGTCTCAGCCATCAACCCTCACATCCGCTCTTAAGCAATCACCTTTGGGTTGCCGATTTGACGCTGATCGGGTTATCTATCCACGCTCTGACAGATGGACTGAATCTCGTTGTTGCATCAAAAGATGAGACCCTCGGCACCGGGCTTGCCATGGCGATCATCGCCCACAGATTACCGATCGCCATTGCGCTGACATTGACGTTTCTCCAAAAGAATTCCCTGCTCGTCACTCTGGGGCGACTGAGCCCCTTAGCCGTTGCCCCGCTAGTGGGCGCGCTCATTGGTGAGCGTGTTGTCACTGGAGCGTTCGGTGAGTTTACGGAATACTTGACCGCCTTTGCTGGAGGAACGCTGTTGCATGTTTTGATTCATGACTTTAAGGGCAGCTATGCTCCAAATCGAGCGGAAAAGTTAGTTGGTGGGGTTGCTTTTGCGGTTGGGTTGGTCGCCGCGGTTTTTCTGATGAGCCAAAACAGTCACTTCTGGCATGCGCATTAGCCGGAAGTCGCTTGTGGCAATATGTCCCGGACGAGTTGACAGAGGCGTCGAATTATCGAGATTCTTCACGGAGTCGAAGGGTTCAGAATGACAAATCCGACTATGGCCGGTCATCAGTCTCTAAGCGGTCTGTCGGCGTCAATACGACCGACCAAAGATGGTCATTTCGCTTGCCGGATTCCCACACACAATGCACTGGCCGTTTCCCTCTAGCTGATCCAAGGGAATGCAGCGCGTTG
>JAPUIP010000172.1 GCA_027296925.1 Candidatus Poribacteria bacterium
ATATTGTCTCGCTTATCCTTCCGGTGGGGCACAATCCCGACGCGGTGATTGCCTGCGCCGAAGCCGGTGTTAAGGTGGTCTCCTGCGAGAAACCGATAGCCGTTGAGCTGTCGCAGGCGGATGCGATGGTCCGAATTTGCCGCGAACGGGGCACCGTCTTTAGCTGTGGCAGCGTCTATTCCGGAGTCCCCTATCTTCTGGAGACGATCGACTGGATTCGAGCGGGGAACATTGGTCGGCTCACCGGCGCCGCGATTCCGGGTGGACTTCCGAGAGAAGTGTCGGGCGGAGGCTGCGTGCAATTGACCCTAATGCGCTTGCTCACCGGCATAGAGGTGGATTGGGTCGAGGGCTGGACGTTGCCTCCAGAACCCGGCTGGATGCCGGAGACTGACATCGCGGAAACGGAGATTGACTGTCCCGCCTACGGTCGCTTGGGGCTGTCCGGCGGCATTATCTGTGGGATGCCGGCGCCACAAGCTGAACGCTCAGTTGCCTGTCCGGTTGGGGTCAGTGGAGAGAATGGACAGGTATGGTTAGCCTCCCCCAGACCTGTGCTCATCCAGGGGCAGGGCGCGTCGTCGACTCCGGTCTATCCTGCGTTTTTTGACACACCGCCGCCCGGCGACTTCTTTACGCCACGCATTGAACGGCTCATGCGGGCATTTGACACGGGCGAAGAAACCTTAGACAGCGGCCATGGTTACCGTCAGGCGCTGGAAATTGCCATTGCACTGAAACGGTCTGCCCTGCGCAGTCACGAGCGCATTTATCTGCCGCTGGAAGATCGCACGTTGCGAATCGTTCCCCACCCCTATCGCCTGAAGGGCGGTGACGTCGCCGGTTGGGAGAGCATTGGCTATACCGGCCCTCCGGAGGTTGAGTAGACCATTCTGCATTTGTGACGAAAGGAGTTGTGTTGTGGCAACGAAAAAATACAGAGTTGCTGTCGTCGGCGGCGCGGGAACCTGGGGCCGCTATTATCTACGGGCTTATGCCAACCACCCGGATTGCGAGATTGTTGCGCTGGTGGATCGCGCCCGGGCTCGTCGTCAGGCTTTCGCGGATCGCTACGGTGTTCAGGTGGTATACGATACGCTGGATGACCTGCTCACCAAAGAAGTTCCTGACATCGTCTCAGTCATCCTCCCGGTGGGTCACAATCCCGGCGCGGTGATCGCCTGCGCCGAAGCCGGCGTCAAAGCCGTTTCGTGCGAGAAACCGATAGCCGCTGAGTTGTCGCAGGCGGATGCGATGGTGCGTATCTGTCGAGAACGGGGCACCGCGTTTGGCTGCGGCACCGGCTACTGGGATGCGCCCCATCTGCCGGAAACTGCCGACTGGATACGCGCCGGAAACATCGGCCGGCCGACCGGCGCCGCGATTCCCGGTGGGCTGCCGGTGGAGGTGTCGGGCGGCGGATGCGTGCAATTGACCATGATGCGCTTGCTCACCGGCATGGAGGTGGAATGGGTCGAGGGGTGGGCATTACCGCCGGAAGCCGGGTGGATGCCGCCAGTTGACATGCCGGAAGTTGAAACCGACTCTCCCGCTTATGGCCGATTGGGCTTATCCGGCGGTATCGTCTGTGACATTCCGGAGCCTCGTCCGGATCAGCGGGTATTCTGTCCGGTTGCGATCCAAGGTGAAAACGGACGGGTATGGATTTCCTCTCCGAAGCCCATACTCATCGAGGGACGAGGGGCCGCTTCGACGCCGGTCTATCCTGAGTTTCTGGATGCCCCTCGAAAAGACGGTTTTACATCTGCCATCGAGCGGCTCATGCGTGCGGTTGACGCCGGCGAAGAAGCCCTGTGCAGCGGCCACGACTACCGCCAGGCACTGGAAATCGCCATCGCCCTGAAGCAGTCTGCTCAGCGCGGTCATCAGCGGATTTCCTTGCCGCTGGAAGACCGTTCTCTCAAGCTTTACCCTCACCCCTACCGGCTAAAGGGCGGCGATGTGGCCGGCTGGGAGAGCATCGGCTATACAGGCCCGCCCGAGGTTGCATAGCGACATCAATAACGAAGGGCTGCGACCTGGCGTGGGGAATTGAGTGTTTCAGAGCAATTAACCAATGACCCTGTCAATCCGAGGAGGTTCTATAATGGTTCCGTGGATCTTTACCCATAACCCGCTCGAACACTGGATGGCGGACTACCGACGAATATTCGACGCCTGGGAGGACGGCGGGGTGCGCGGCATCGTGTTCGGCTACCTGCAGTTCACGCAGGAGGACGGCACGGCGATTTCAACCTTCGCACCGGATGCGAATGTGTACGCATCATTCGGGGTGAGCCCGCCGCCAGAAGCCCCGCGCGATCCGGAAAAGGAGAAGCTGCTTCACGCAATGCTGGACGACGCCGCCTCCCGCGGTTGGCACATTATGACATTCAGCGTTCCCGGAGGCGGCGGCAGCCGTCCGCTGGCGGAAGACCCCTATGGCGCGGTGGGATTTGCCGCCCGGGTGCAGGATACGATGAACGCCTTTCCCCAGGCACACGGTGTTATCATCGATGGGCCGGGGGAACAACACTATGAACTCGCCTTCCATCACGGCGGGGAGCTTTTCGAGATTCGCGAACACGAGCGACATCGCTTCGCGGCGTTAGGAAAGGATATCGGCCGCCTGGAGCGCGGCATTGATCATCTGTGGAATCGTCTCCACGATCTGACGCCAGATCTGGTACGGTATCATGCACCGGGGGGGATGCTGGCGGCGCTGACACTGTTCGATCTCAATGAGGACGCGCTTTACTGGCTGCGAACACGCCAGGAAACCGCTCTGGGTTTCATGAAGGCGGTACGGGCGCAACTCGACGGGCTCAACCGCAAGGTAGAGTTAGGCGGTATTCCGCGCACCGCTGCCTTCTCGTCACTCACCGGGCAGAACTATCAGCAGATGGCGCCGCTCTTCGATTACATCTTCCCGAAGCATTACTTCTGGCATCGCGGTTTTGACGGGATGTACGGGACAGTTGCCCGCTGGGTACAGAAGCTCTCCGAGTGGAATCCTACGCTGACGGAGGAGGATTGCTTCGCGGTCGTGAAATCGTTGTTTGGCATCGAGCTGCCGGGGGTGCATTCACTGATGGATATGGAGCGGGGCTTCCCGGAGGAATTCTTTTCGCAGGTCGTGTATAGCGAAACGCGGCGGGCATTGGACGCAATCGGGGACGACGACAAGGTCATCGCATGGGTGTCCACGGGGCGCAGTCCGCACGCCGGTGACGCCATGACAGCCCGAGACCTGCACGGTATTCTGACGGTCTCGGAGCGGGCGGGACTAAGACGGTTCCTATTCCATCCGGATCCGGATTTAGGCGCGGCCGAATGGCGGGTCATTTCCGGGCTATGCGGAAATCTCTGGCAGGAATCCCCCGACGGCTACTGGCCCTCCGATACCCAGAAGCCCGATGCCTTCAGTGGCGGAAGAAGACCATCCCGGTCAAAGTAGGGGTTTGAATCAGTCAGATCTCATACGCATCAAGTTAAGGACGCTCCACGTCGAGTATTAGAAATTCGAGAGATAGGAAATCTTGAACACGACGACCCGATTGTTCAGTCGTAGGTCATCCTCAACGGTGCTCCAATCTTCGTTATACGCAACAAAAAGATGGCTCTTGGGACTGTATTCCCATCCGAGCAACACGCTGATTAGGTAATTCTCATCCGTTTCGATGTCATCGAAGGAGGTGCGGTCGCGTCCGGCTTGGGTAAACACCCGGACAAACGCATCTCGGGTGAACAGGTAGGTCACGCGTAGGGAACTCACGAGAAAACGTCCATCAATGGTATCCTCCTGATCGAGGCTCTGGGCGTAGCTGCTTTCAAGCTCCAGCGTAAAATTGGTCTGAGGTCGCACGGTGCTAAACAGAGAAAGCTGTCGCTGCTTCCCAACAGCCTGCCTATCGAAATTGAAGAAATCGCGGATCTCTCCGGTCATGCCGACCGCAACGGGGCGTGCGGTGTTCGTGTCAACGGAAAAGCCATATCCGTCCGCCATGAATACCTCCGTTAGCTCGACTTCGCGGCTGCGTCGATAAAACACGCCTAAGTCATCCAAAAAAGACTCCGTAAAGCGAAAGTCCACCGAGAGGTTCGCCTCCCAGGCAATTGAATCCTCCTCAAACTTTGGAGAGAGCGTGAGGTTTGGATTGTCCGCTTGCCAATTGGTAAAATACGCATCGGTGAAAAGGCTCTCAGCGATTCTGCCATCGGCACCGAGGGCCACCCGATCGCGACCCAACCAGGGTATGTAAGTGGTCCGGATGTTAATCTGTTGCCAGCCGCGATACTTTTCCTTGCGTAGGAATCCGGTCTGATTGGTTTCAAAGAGCGGCTCCACCCGCTCCAACCCCACTCTAGCGTTCCAGAGGTAATTGCTCTGAGTCAGTTCCATGAGATAGGCTTTGTTCTTTGTGTCCAGGCCGGGATTAAAGCTCGTCGCGTACTGTCCCGACAACTGATACGTCTTCAGAAAGAATAGATCTGTATCAAAGCCGCCAACGCGACTGTATCGTTCATCCCCCTCCCGATCATCGATGCGCTCCTTATCCACGAAGATGAGTCCAACGCTTGAGCGATTAAAGATATCCCGCTTCAACCGGACGGCTGAATACAGCGCCTCTTCCTTGAGCGCCGGCTCTTGACCAATCTCCAGCGCACCGAAACTCCCCGTCTGACTGCCCAGCAAACCAACGGAATAATCCCCGACCTTGCCGGTCATTTTGCCGCCCCAGAGGATGTCCCCGCGACTGCCGATACGCCGGCTGAAAAAGAGCTCCAGAGGCGTTTCAAAAAAGCTGTTCCCTTCAACAAAGAAAGGACGCCGCTCCGGAAAACGGGTTGGAAAGCGGGTCAAATTAATCGCCAGTTGATCCGCTTCGACCTGCGCAAAATCCGGGTTAACGGTGGCGTTGCTCTTTAAGGCGCCGGTCAGATTATACTGGACATCCAGCCCCACTCCCAGTTGTCCATCAAGCGACTCATCGTGCGTTGCAGCCCCTCCGCTGAGAACATACGGCGAGACTTCAAACTGCTTGCCTCCACTAATGTCTCTGAGCTTCACCAAATGCCCCAGGTCAGACATCCGCGTGGTTGCGCCCGCCTGCGTCATCTGCTTCCAAACCGTAACTTCATTTTTTCTGCGGTTCACGCGCTCAACGTCGAATCCCCACACCTGTTCTTGCTGGTCTGAGAAACGGAAATTGGCGAAAGGAATTTTGAATTCCGACGTCCAGCCCTGTTCATCGATCTGCGTTTCGAGCCACCAAATTCCGCGCCAACTGGAGTCAGACCGGATATCGTCGAAACGGTAAGCATCGCTTTGGACGCCGCCAGGGGTGGTGGCAAACTTATATCCGGTGCGGTGGTCATGATGTGGGTCCATAAAAAAGGAGATCACATCAGAGTCATAGATGTTTCGATCTCGCCGGACAAGGCGGTTGACGACTTTGTCCGGAGCGGCGTCGTAGCACCGAAACGCGACATAGAGATGATGCCGGTCGTAGGCGATATAGAACTCCGTATCGTCTGTGGCGGGTTGACCTCGATCCGGAACGAGTTGAATGAATCCGTTGACTGGCTTGGCGCACTGCCAGGCGGCGTCGTCTAATCTCCCATCAATTTTGGGCGGCGGGATGCCGTCAAGACGACACGCTTCTACGACATGCTCTCCCAACCCTTCTTCAGGATGGGCCCATACACCATTTGTCGATAGAACAAACACCAACATCACCGTGACGAAAACCAACGCCGGTGGGACAGAATTCAGATTGATAAAACGCATAACCCTCCTTTATTTTCCCGTAACATCAGTTAAATACCTCCTACATTTAGGTTCGGTTTTCTCGGCCTCCCTAACCCCTCCTGAGCAAGGAGGGGAACAATTCCTCCCCTTACCAAGGGGAGGTTAGGTGGGGTTCAAATGCAGAGGTTATTAAATCCTCGTTCCTGAGTCATCTGCAATCCTACGATTAGATTTTTTGCAATGACGGATTATCCCATGAGAACACACACATTTTATCAGGATGCGTTGCATGTCAACAAGGAAATTTTTGCGAGCCATTTCCGGTTGACACACCTTCGTAAATGCGTATAATCTAAGCCGCAGTCAACCAAGTAAAGATCGAAAACGGAAGGAGCATCCGATGTCAAATGAAAAAACCTATCGTGCAGCACTGATCGGTTGTGGCGGGCGTGGCATGCATCTGCGCGGCGTCGCAAACCAGGCAGACCGAATCGAGGTTGTTGCGGCAGCCGACGCATTCCGGATCAACTTTGAGAAACTGGAGCCGGAAGGGGTTGCTGTGTATCAGCACTTCGAGGATATGCTAGACAAAGAATCCGTAGACTTGGTGATTGTGGCTACCCCAATTGCCACACACTATGAGGTCGCCCGGCGCGTTCTCGATTTCCCGATTGCGGGGCTATATCTTGAGAAATCCATGGCGATCCGTCTGTGGGAGGCGGATGAACTGGTGCAGCGGGCTGAAGCTCAAAATGTCTACTTCGTCGTCGGTCATCAGCTTCGCTACACTCAGGGATGGGCGGGCGTCAGGAATCTCCTGGATGAGGGCGCCATTGGACAACTGCATTACATTCGGGCGCATCGCGGTTCGCCACTCCTCACGCATCACACGCATCAGACCGACCTGATGCGATACTATCTCGATGATTCGCCGGTTTCATGGGTGCTCGGCCAGATTCACCGAGCGGGGTCATCCCTTTCAGAGGGGATGGAATCAGAAATGCAGGCGTTGGGATTCGTGCAGTTTGAAAATGGCGTGAGCGGCATCATCGAATCAGGACAGTATAAACCATCGGCTGGAAATCACCTGATGCTCATTGGAGAGAAAGGGGAGATTCGCGCCGGTTCTGATGCTCGCTTCCGCAGTGAAGATACAGGTGGAAAATGGGAACCATTGCCGCAATATGAACAACCGCATATTTTTGAGGATATGCTTCGTTGGATGGAAGGTGGTCCGGAGCACCGCAGCGCCGGGCGAAAGGGACGCGATACGCTGGAGCTTCTGCTTGCAATCTACGAATCCAGTCGATCGCGGGGCAGAGTCCAACTCCCACTGGAACGCCGGGGGAATGCGCTTGAAGAGATGATAGCCGACGAGACATTATCATAAAAGCAGTTGAGGGTCTGATCGCCATACAGATTAAGAGAAGCATTTGTCGACTTGAGCCTAAGCCTTAATTCAATGTGCGGCGCCTGGACCTCGGCGCCGAATCACACGCCTAGAGATTCGCTGGATCGAACGGCGCAAAGATATGCCGGGGCGCCAGAGCGGTGAGTGAGACGCAACGCGCAATCGAAAGCAATGTCAGCGCCAGCCAGAGTCCGTGGTTTCCAAGAGGTCTTAGCAGATAGTACGCCGGCAAAAAAATGATAATCGTCGAAGCAATCATGGCATTTCGCATGGGTTTTGATGCGGTTGCACCGAGATAAACACCATCCCAGATATATGCAACGGT
>JAPUIP010000173.1 GCA_027296925.1 Candidatus Poribacteria bacterium
TTTTTAAGTTCTAGGGAAACCTCACCGATATAACGATATGCCTCTGCAAGCTGCACTTTTGCACCGGCACGTTCCGCAATTTCGGCTGCTTCCTGGAAGTATCCTTTTGCCATATCCCAGGACCCCTTACGCTTCTCCACCAACCCCATATTCTTATGGGCATGCGCAATTGCCTGTGAAACCCCAACGAGTTGAGCTGTCCCAAGCGCGGTTAGCGCATAATTTTCGGCGGCCTCCAGGTCATCATTTCCTAAGGCGGCCTCAACCAGGTTGATGTAAGATTCAGCTATTCCCATCGCATCCCCGATTTTCTGACGGATTTCTAAACTCGCCAGGTAATGTTCGGTTGCTCGGTCGAAGTCCTTTTGCCGGAAATAAAGAGATCCAATCTTGCCTTCCACTTCAGCAACCTTTTCTTGAGCCCCCGTCCGTTGGGAAATCTTTAACGCTTTTCCCAAATATTCCAGTGCAACGTCGAATGCGTCTGTCGCCAAATATATGAGGGCCAAATTGCCGTAGGAAGTGGTCAACCCCATCACATCACCGAGTTGTTCCTTGAGTTGTATGCTCTTCTGGAGATTTTCCACCGCTGTATCCATCTCCCCCGTCAATTGTCCGACCAAACCTAGATTATTGTAAAGCTGTGCCATCAGCATCTTATCGCCAATCTGGTCCGCGCGTTCAATTCCTTTTTGGAAATACTCGTTGGTTCGAGCGATATCCCCTTTTCTGTAGTAATAAGTCCCCAGATTCTTGTCAATCGCTGCAATCACATCGTACTCAGTACTATTCTCAACCAGTTCAAGCGCATGTGTTGCCATCTCAATCGCCGCGTCAAATTCCCCTTTTTTGGAATGGATCCATCCGATTGTGTTATAAATGCGGGCTTCTTCCACCTGATCCGGCTGAGCTTTCAATTCATCAAGCGCAGCCTTCGAGGTTTCCATCGCAACATCATACTCTGCACGTTTTTCATACACATTTGCCATCTTACGCTTTAACTCAGCACGCTTTACCGGGTGCGCGGTGCTTTGCAGCGTCTCGGCATAGTTTTCGATGGCGGCGCCGAATTCCCCAAGGATTGTATTCACATCTCCCAACCCCTGCCGAATCTCCAACCGTTCTTCTGGCATATCCTCCCTCCGCTGCTCCAGGTGTTCAAGCGCTTGTTGATAAAAGGTCAGCGCGACCCCGTTGTTATATTGTCGCTTCGCCTTTGTGCCGGACTTTACGAGGTAGGTAACAGCCTTCTTCTCATCATTACCCTCGTGATAATGTTGCGCCAATTGTTCGTATATCCTTTCCAAGTGTTCCTGATGTTTGGCTTCCATACAACTGCCGACCTGTGTATGCAGCCCGCGTCGCTGCACTCCCGGGATTTTGTCATAAGTGATCTTATGGGTAACAATGTGTCCAAAGATGTATTCGGGGGGATCGGTAGGTGGCTTCCTCGGACTAATCATGTCCGTTGCTGTTAATCGAGCTAGATGCTCCTCTAAATGCCCGAGTCCCGAAGAGACCTTTTCGAGAATATCAGACTCGAAGGTGCGGCCAATCACTGCGCCACGTTGCAACACCGCCTTGGGTTCGTCAGGCATCCTGTCGATACGCGCACCCATCATCTGCTCTAAAGAATCTGGGACGTCGATCTCCTCCACATCTTGGACAACCGCCCAACGAGAGTCATTCGGATCACCGGGGTTGACCTTAATAATTATCTGGTCATCGATTAACGAACGGAGGATCTCCTCCATGTAAAATGGGTTGCCTCCCGTTCTTGCAAGGATGTTTTCCTTGAGCTCCTCCGCGTCTTCCAGTGTCAAGAGTCTTTCCAAAAGGTCTCGGCTTGCTTCTGGAGACAATGGGTCTAGTGCAACTTGGGTGAAATTCTCGGGAACCCGAACGATTGCGCGTTCGGCGATTGTCCAGCAAGGGTCTGTGCGCTCAGAGCGGTAGAGGCAGTTGACCAGGATCGGTTCATCGATCATTGTTTCCATCAGAAAAAAGATGAGATCCAACGAGACCTGATCAATCCAGTGGAGATCTTCCAATGCCAAAACCACTGGACGACGTTTGGATTCAGCAATCAAGAAATCTTTCACGGCTGCAAATGTACGTTGCCGACGCCCCTCCGCGTCAAGATACCTGATTTTATCACCCCGTTCACCTTCAAAATGAAGCGACAGCAGTTGACTTCCTATATAAGGGATAATCTCTTCCGACAGATCTTCATCGGCATGACGGAACAGGTTTTTCACTTTGAAGCTCAGTTTTTCCTCAATCTCTTCATCGCTGTCGCTTTCCTGGATGTCAAGATACGCCTTAATTGTTGCGATGAAAACAGAGTAAGCGGTCTGTTCCGTATGCGCGAAACACGCGCCTTCCAGCCACGACACGGTCTCTGCAAGATGCAATTTCAGCTCATACTTCAACCGCGATTTCCCAAGTCCAGCTTGCCCAATCGTACAAACAAAATGTCCTTTGCCCTCAAACAGATGATCGGCTGATAATTTTAATATATCAAACACCTCATCGCGAGCGACAAAAACCTGATTTAAGGCCGCTACGCCACGCTTGAGTTGTGGGTCTTCCTTTTTGCCATGGACCTTATAAACAGGGACAAGCTTTCCGCCCACCTCCACATCCGCCTTTTTTTCGTAATCAAAGAGTGCGCGAGTCAAGCGGTAGGTGCGGTCCCCAACAAGCATCTCTCCGGTGTCAGAGATGTCCTCCAGCTTTTCCGCCAGTTCAACCGGCTCACCGATCACGGTGTAGTCCATTTTTGCGGTGGCATCTGTACTGATATTGCCGATCGAGATCCGCCCAGTATTTATCCCGAGGTGCACGTCTAGTGGCGGCATTCCCATTTCCACCGCCATTTGCTCACTGAAGCGCTTGATTTCGACAAGCATCTCCAGGCCCGCCTGTACCGCCCGTTCAGGGTCATCTTCATGCGTAATCGGTGCACCGAAAATCGCCATTAACGCATCGCCAACAATTCGATCTATGACGCCTTCATATTTGTAAATGATCCGGCCGAGCGAGTGATGACATCTATCCATGAGTAATGCCATTGTTCCCGGATCATCCTGGAATTTTTCCGACAAGGCAGTAAATCCACTGAGATCGGAATAGAGCATTGTGACGATTTTCCGCTCACCTTCAGTGGTTAACCGGGCAGCGTCGATCTTTTCACGGAGGTGGGGTGGAATGGCTTCTTGAAGTCTTCGTTGCCGTTCTTCTTCGGTTTCGATGATGGTGGTAATCCGTTCCGATTCAGGCTTCTTTCCTTCCAGCGCAAAAATTGGAACCGGATCCGCAATCCCCTTAAAATACTCAGGCGGCAGTGCTTTATAGATGAATAGATCCTCAGTCAAGTGAGAGGTATTCGGACTGACGACAATCTGATTGTGTCCCGCTTTTGTTTTCACGCGCGCGCCAAGATTGACGGTCGGCCCCATCACTGTCACGTCCGTGAAATCTCCACCCGCACCAATTTCACCAACCCACGCCATACCACTGTTAATGCCGATGTGAATATCTATACCCGGAAATTTTTCAGTGGCGAATGTCTCAACCGTCTGAACCATCTCGATCGCAGCTAGCACCGCACGAGCAGGGTCGTCTGTATTGGTGACTTTGGTCCCAAAATCCGCCATGAAAAATCCGCCCTGGATTTTATCGATCATTCCGCCATATTTGGTAATGATCTGCGCTAACTCAACATTCAACTGTTCCTGATGCGCTCGGGCTTCCTCGATTGTGTCCATATTCACACCCGAAGGTACCTCAAATCCACCAATGGTTGCGAAAATCACGGTGATATTCTTTTCAACGCCGAACCCGCCCTGTGCTTCGCGATCCTGTTCCGCCTTTTCCAAGATCTGCTCGTCGCGATCCGCTTCACTCAGATTTTCTATTGAAAGTCCATCATCTTCGGGTGGTCGATTCGTTATACTGTATTCTTCGTTTCTCATCGACTGACCCCTCCCGTATCTTTTGCTATGAATGCGAATTTTAGGATTTTGCGTAATCAAGCTTCCAATGTGCGATGCGTCTTGTGTATCTAATCCGCCGATTCATCAATCTGCAAACTGCTGTTGAGCCCTTTCATTATAACGCCGTATTTCTGATGACACCTGAAGGTAAGCTCGATCCAACTGACGGATTCTCGATATAATGGTCGAACAGAGGGTGAGCATAATGGAGTACGAAAGATTGACATCTGTTTTCATGATGCGATCAAACGCTTCCTTAGATAGATATCCTAGAGTTGCGCCATCCGAGACAATCGTCGCTGAACAGTCTGAACCGTGAAGTAAAGACATGACTCCCGTAAGGTCGCCACGTCCGAGGCGTGCCAGATGGATGCTTTCGTGAGACGCCAGTTCATCTGAAACATAAAATTGATCTTTGTCAAAAATCTTCTCTAACTCTTCCTCTGCCATGTGCTCCAAAGATTGGAACCCATGGAGTTGTAAATCGTAACAGGTAACCCGCACGGAACCAGATTTGATGAGATACATCCCCTCGGCTTGTGTGTTCTCATGAAATACCACTTCACCCGGTGCATAGAATCGATCTTGATCAAAAACGACTCCTAACGTTTTTGATTCTATCAGTTTGAAAGACACATCAAGCTCACACGGCTCATCAATGAATTCATCAACTGACGGCTCTGAATATGACGGGTTAAGGGATCGAAGCGTTTTTAGCGCGTGCACATATTTGGCGTTCAGGTTTCTTAAACGTTCGGGCAAAATGCTATACAGTCGGATTATCACCGCCCGTGCCAAATCCCGACTTCCCACCAACGAAGCGATCAGAGACTCCTTCTTCAAAATACGGAGTTTGGTTCCACCCGCCGCGGCCTTGACCGTCGCGGATCTCGGGATACCGTGGAAGAGACTGATTTCACCAAAGATTTCCCCAGTTTCAAGGGTAGAGATCTGGTGCCCGGTGATAAAAATGTCTACCCTTCCCTGTGTAATATAGAACATCTCGTGGCCAATCGCACCTTCTTCGCAAATCGTTTCCCCCGCCTGGTATTCTGCATTTTCAGAAAAAATGGCGTCTAAATGTTCGCGATGGATTTGAGCGAACAGGGCACTACCTAGCCGTTCACAAATCGGATTGATTGTACTTTGCGACACGCCACCTTCGGCTTCAATTGCGGACTGGAGTATCTTATCGACATGACAAATTGCGCCCCGCTGGGCTTCCGCCGGTGCATCCATCAAGGCTAACGTCGTTGTCTTTGCCGTTTCGGAAGTCATCTGCTGCGTGTTTTGGATTTTGCGATACACGAGATATTCTTCTAGCGCCCGAACACCTGCCGCACCAGCGATAAACTGGTAGGCTTCAACTTCGCGAATGTGAGGCGTCACCAGACTATCACATGTGCCACTAAGCAATTCCACTCCCTTCTGGACAATCGCTTCGTAATCTCGCTCCGGAAGGTTTTGGTAGGCACCATCAATCAGTGCAATGTCCCCTTCAATCAAAGGTTTAATCTGCTCCGCAGTAACCAGAGGGCTATGACCAATAGACCGCAAGATCTGAATTATCAGAGCGTTGTTAATCCCGAGGTGTGATACCCGATCATGCACGTCAGAACTAAAATTTGGCGGGAAGCATCGCAAAGGTCCATAGTTTGTTGTCGCGTGGATTTTCGTGAGATGAATCCCTTTTTCCTTGCACCACTTCCCCACATGCAAAGCCGCAATGATCGGATCCCCCTCTTCAATGTTGTAATGTCCCGGATCAAAAGTTACGCCAAAATTGTGTTCCCGAGTGTGCTTGGTTAAGAGCGGAATAAGCGACTCCAGAACAGCAATAAACTGCTCTGAGGTTTGGTTGATTTTTTCAGTATAGTAATAATTCTCTAACGTAACCCGAATATCGCTACCGGCGGCAGTTTCTATAATTTCTGCGAGCTCGGATAATCGATCCACATCTACCAGATGCAAGACCAGGGATGAAGCACCGATGTCTCTCGCGAGTAAGACCGTTTCCTTCTGTAGGTCCGCAACATCGGCAGGATCGCTGAAAAGCTGTGTCCCCATGTAGTTCGGTGTACTATAGGGACCAACAATTGCTGAGTGAATTGATAGGTGTACCTTCAGACGCTCAACCCACTCACGAATGAGCGCCCGGTGTGCCATGCTCAAATCTTCCGGCAACAGCTTGTTGAGGTTGAAAGGGTGAAAATCAACGTAATATTCGACGCCGAGCAGATTGTCCTGGTAAGCTTTTTCGATATAAGCTGCGGGATGCCAGAGTTGGGTATCCCAAAATGTTGCGCAGAGAACACGGTGAGGAGAGTCTGACGGTAGGCCTTTAGGGCGAGAAGAATATTCCCGAAATTTCGAGATATAATTGGCGGCAAAATCCAACAGACACGCATCGAGATCTGCCTGAGAAGCATTACCGCCAAAGAGAAAAGTCGATGCGTGTTCATAAATGATCCCAATTTTTGCCAAGAGATAAGGACGTTGCTGAATGAACTGCTGCAGGATGGATTGGCGTTGTGCCAAATCCAGAATATGGTATAAGCTTTCCGGCTGCAGGGAATATTTATATTTTTGAATCGATTTGATTTGGGCAAGACAGATCAGGACAGATTGCCCACGAAGACCCAAATCTGATAAACGTCGAAGCCCCTTTGCGTCGGCGTCGAATCCGGTATCCAGTAGCCATTTGGAGATTTCAATTTCGACTTGAGACCTTAAACGGCTATCATCAGTCTCTGGCATGAGTCCGAATAAATTCATCTGTCCGTATCTCCTCGGCCACCGGTAGGTTCATACCAAGCCAGGTCGATTATCAGAGTTATGCTCTATTGAATAGATTATAGCAGAAACGCAGATTGAGAGCAAGTCCAAAAATGGGGCAGCCTATGTTCATCCGATGACGAATCATCTACGATCTCTAAGTCAATTAGCATATCCTGCCCCGATCTGTCGGGGAAACTTTGGATCGGCGCTTTCTTCTCCGACAGCCAGTGGGCAATCGACAAAGCTGCTTCGGTTTGTCCCGCATATTTCATTAGCA
Organism: Candidatus Poribacteria bacterium; assembly: GCA_027296925.1. Classification (GTDB taxonomy): domain Bacteria; phylum Poribacteria; class WGA-4E; order WGA-4E; family PCPOR2b; genus JAPUIP01. The sequence continues at coordinate 7,054 of JAPUIP010000173.1, forward strand.
CAAACCATGCCATCTGCTCTTTCGTCCCTGACAAAAACTTTCCAGACTCATGGGCTATCATTCAGATTCTACGATTTGAGCGGTGTGTTCGATGGGGTTGCTTCTCCGCGATGACCTCCTCCTGGAGGGCGTCTGGGAGTTGCTGGTAGTGCGAGAATTCCAGCGTATGCATTCCTCGTCCATTTGTCAGCGAGCGCAGATGCGTCGTATATCGCAGCATCGCCGCAAGTGGCACCTCCGCTGCCAAACGTCTGATGTTGCTGACAACTTCGGGAGATTCTATCCTTCCGCGCCGTGCGTGGAGGTCGCTCAAGATGGCGCCGAAATACGCTTCCGGGATTGTGACGGTCACTTTCATGATCGGCTCAAGCAGAATGGGTTTGGCATTCTTCACTCCCCGTTGCACAGCCTGACTGCCGGCACGGATAAAATCACGCGCGGCGGAATCAACGCCGTGATATGAGCCACCACGCACGATGATGCGAATATCAGTGAGGGGATATCCGGCGAGGATACCTCGCGCTAACGCTTCCTGGATGCCCTGCTCGACCGCAGAGACAAAGCCCGCAGGAATCTGATCTGCCGGCGCTCGGTTGATGAATTCAATGCCTGTACCGCGAGGCAGTGGATAAACATGGAGCCTAACCTCTGCGTATTGTCCACGACCACCCGTTTGCCTCTTGAGCCGAAAGTGCCCCCATCCCCGCCGCGTAATCGACTCGCGATAGGCGATCTCGAGTTGACCGATTTCCGCTTCGATACCGAACTCGCGTTTCAACCGATCCACAAGAATTTCCAGATGGAATTCGCCCATTCCGGATATGACGGTCTGACGGGTTTCTTGATTATAGGAGATTTGGAACGTTGGATCGCCCTCCGCCAACCGAGAAAGCGATGTTGCAAATCGCGTGCGGTCTTCATTTTGGCTCGGTGTAATCGCTGCCGAAATCACCGGATGGGGGAATTGTATCTGTTCAAGAACGATCGGATCTTGTGGAGAACAGATTGTATCTCCCGTGACAACTCCCTTCAGACCGACAGCCGCGACCACATCCCCCGCGGCGGCAAAGTCGAGATTTTCGCGACGATTTGCGTGGATTGCCATCAATCGCCCAATTCGTTCTGTGCTATCGGTTCGCGGATTGTAGACAATGGTACCAGTCTCAGCTTTCCCTGAATAGACCCTCAGGTAAGTCAGCTTGCCCACCTTCGGATCGGTCACCAGCTTGAATGCAAGCGCAGTAAAAGGCGCATCAAGCTCGGCGGGGCGATGAGCAACGCCGGCGCCCGGAACCTCGCCCTGGATAGCGGGGATATCGATGGGTGAGGGAAGATAATCAACCACCGCGTCGAGAAGCGGCTGAATCCCAATATTTCGAATCGAAGCACCGCATAGCACAGGGGTAATCTTCCCACTCAACGTGGCATCTCGAATTGCCTGACGCAATTGCTGTGGCGTGATTGGCTCTTCTTCAACCACTCGCTCGAAGAGGGATTCATCAACGAGGGCAATCGTTTCGAGCAGATGTTCACGGGCTTTGAAAGCCAGGTTTTGATACACAACAGGAATGGGCGCGACCTCCGGTGGGGCTTCTTCATCCGGATCACTTCCCCAGATCAGCGCACGCAGCTCGATCAGATCAACCACGCCACAAAAATCCTCTTCACTCCCCAACGGCATCTGGATCGCTGCCGGCAGCGTCCCGAGTCGCTCTTCCATCATTTCGAGGACGTGATTGAAGTCCGAGCCCGTTCGATCCAGTTTGTTAACGAAAGCGATGCGGGGGACGTGATAGCGGTCTGCCTGGTGCCACACGGTTTCTGATTGCGGTTCAACCCCGCCAACCCCGCAGAAGATCACGACAGCGCCATCCAAAACACGCAAGCTCTTCTCGACCTCGGCGGTGAAATCAACATGCCCCGGCGTATCGATGATATTGATGCGGTGGTCACGCCAAAAGCAGGTCGTTGCCGCAGCGGTGATTGTGACACCACGTTCGCGCTCTTGGGGCATCCAATCCATCTGTGTGGTGCCATCGTCCACCTCCCCGATCTTGTGGATGCGGCCGGTATCAAACAGAATCCGCTCGGTCGTCGTTGTTTTGCCGGCATCAATGTGAGCGATGATACCAATGTTTCTGAGTTTTTCAATGGGGCGATGTGGCATACTGACTGCTCCCTGTTCAGTGAATCTGCGAATCAACCCGTCATGTTTCATGTATGAAGACGGCCTCTGAGCTCGGAGTTATTCGTCTCTCGCCAGTTATTACTTTTTACGCATTACGTTTTCACTGCACAAATCGAGGCATCAGGTCTGCCGAGCTAAAGACGCCGTGGATGCTACGCCGATTCAGCCAGATTCCCGTCTTCATATAACCGAACACCGGACCACAGACATTTGCCGCCATTGAAGTTTCATCACCGAGCGTGAAAACGTGCGTACTCATTTTGCCTTCAAACGTCTTTCCGGTGACCTTGACATTTGTGCTGACCGGTTTTTTGGGGCTGCGCGTATCGACAATGCCGCCGACCGTAACTTGCTTCCGATCCACGATTCCAGCATGCTCCAGGATGACATCATCGGCATGCTCCATATTCACCAACTCCAGGATGCCGTTGCGGCGATCCAATTCGACTTCAATCTCTTCGTCTGTCATCTCGGAAACTCGCTCAACATCAAAGCCGTCGAGGTGCGCGATGTCCTCACGGATCGTTGCGCGATAGGCGTCCCAATTGGAGATGCCAACTCCAAAATAGATCTCCACCTTCAGGATTTCCTGGAATGACTGTGCTGCGAGAGCGGCGGCTGCGGTCAGTAGCCCCGGCGTTGCGCCGGCGCCTGTAATATATGTCATGCCGACCGCACTGAGCAACGGATCGAGTTTGAATACCAACTCCACAGCGCCGGTTCGCTTGAGCGCATCGACCATCACACCATCATACTCCGCCTGAGCAAAATTGTGGATAACACCGGGGATAAAGTCGTTGGGCAAGTTGGGCAGCGCGATGAAGAAGGCATCAACGTCATGGCTGCGTTCAATCAGCGCACGGATGGCATCCGAGGTGAATGTCCCGGCGCCAGGCGTATACCCGACACTTCCTTGTGTCATGCTCGCTTGAAGTACGGCTGTTGCATCCAGGCCTTCGGCGTCAAATGCGAACCCGGATCGATCCGCAATTGCGACCAACTGCATTTCCTGTTTTTGGGCTAGAATCTGTGCTGCGGCTTGCCCAAGCCCGCCAGCGCCTAAAATTCCCACTCTGATAATTTCTGCTTGCATTGCTCTATTTTAACCTCCTGTGTGTCTTTGTCGAATCATCACGTATCTTGACAGCTTTCATCGTTCCCCGCCAGGTTGACAGACAAATATCCAAGCCCGCTGTCCGAGCAAATCAATCGGAAACTGCTGTGTAACCTTGAACGGTTTTCCTTGCCGCAGCAGGTGATTCAGTGTCGATCGCTGCGTCGTGAGCAGAACGATACGCCCCGTCGGTTTCAAGACGCGCCTGCACTCCTTGAGAAACTGTCGATACAGAGTGCTTATCTCTGTCTTTTCTCCGATCTGCTTCCCAAACGGCAGATTACAGACAATCTTATCCACGCTCCTATGAGATAGGGGAAGGAACTGCGCATCCCATTGGAAGAGCTGGCGCGGGTGATGTTTCCTGCCGATGTTCGCATGCGCGGCTTGGATGGCATCGACTGAGAGATCCCCGCCGAGTAGATAGCCGTAACGCTCGGCATGCGCGCGTTCAATTAAGATTGTTCCCGCCCCGCACATCGGATCTAAAAACACGTCGTTTGATTGTGGCTTGGATAGGTGTACCAAACAGTGGGCAAAGGTGGGTTTAAGAGTGGGGGGGGGGGGTGTGGGGGTGGTGGTGGGGGGTGGGGAGGGGGGGTGGGGGGGGTGTAGGGAGGAGG
>JAPUIP010000174.1 GCA_027296925.1 Candidatus Poribacteria bacterium
CGTTCTTGTCATTCTGAACGGAGCGCAGCGGAGTGAAGAATCTATTGTTGGCTTTATGATTGCAGTCCTGAGATTCTTCGCTTTGCTCAGAATGACCTAAGCCTATGCCGGAATAGTCTCATTTGAAACGAAACGTGGTATTATAAGGTTTTCCCCCAAATGAAAAACTCATCTCGAAAGTTTCTGACTTCCCCTTTCCAGCTAAAAGAGGGAGGTGAAAGACGATGAAATTTGGCGTCGTGACCCACGCGGTCGGACATCACATGTCGTTTGAAAAAACGCTGGATACAATTAAGCAGATCGGTTTCGATTCCATTTTGCTGCTGACGAACCGCAATGCGGATGCGGTCAATCCGGACGGCACCAGCAAGAGCCCGTTTCCCAATGTCCTCGACTCGGACCCAGAACATGTCCGCAAGGCGGTCTGCGATGCTGGGCTTGAAATCGCCTCACTCCATTTCTCCGGCAGGATCGACATCGAAAGCGACACCGGGCTCGAAACCACAATCGCGGCGTTGAAAGAATACGCGGCATACGCACTGGCGCTGGAGTGCAAGTTCTTGACGCATCCCGTTCCGAGTTGCGGCCGGTCAAAAGTTCCTACGGCGGAAAAGTCCGGGGAAATCAAGCGGCTCGCCATGTGCATGAACACGGTAGCGGAAACCTTTATGAAGGCTGGTCTGCGGATGGGGGTCGATATTCATCATTGTGCATGGGTAGAAGGTTTAGACGATTGCCGGCTGTTGCTCGATTCCATGCCCTGCGAGAATGCCGGTATTCTCCTCAACATCGGGCACATGACGAGCGCTGAGGGCTACGGCTGGCTGCTCGTTGACGAATATCCGGATCGGATACCGGTCGTCGGATGGAAGGACCACACCCTGGCAAAAGACCGCCCTCGACCCATGTGGTCGATCGAATTGGGCACCGGACACAGTCCCTTTGAACTTTACATCAGGGCATTCAAAGGCAACCCGGCGGATCGCGCCCATTTTATCAATTGCGAAAATGTCCCGGACGACGTGCGAATTCCGGTTCTGAAACGGAGCCGTGAATATCTGATGAGACTTTGGGATGAGGTCCGGTGAATTGGAAAAGGAGGATTCCATGTTTAGAGTAGCGATTATCGGTTATCGGCATCAAGGAAGCCGCCACCATGCCCCGGCGTTTGCCAGGGTACCCGATTGCCAAATTGCGGCGGTATGTGATATTGTCGAGGAACGCGCGGAGCAAGGAGCGGAACGGTATGGTGTCCCCGCTTATACTGATGTGGACGAAATGCTCGACCGAGAGGAAATTGACATTGTGGACATTCCCACCGGCGAGCGGTTTCGCTATGAGCTGGTTATGAAGTGTCTGAAGCGTGGACTGCACGTATTCACCGAAAAGCCCTTGACGGCGACTGAGGGACAGTACAGAATTCAACTAGCCGATGTGCCCATCGCGCAAGAGATGATCGATGCATGGCAGCGGCACGATGTGCAATTCGGTATCTGTTTTTGTCTCCACGCCTCGCCCAACGTGCAACGCGTTAAGGAGGTCATTCGAAGCGGGGAATTGGGCCGGATTCGACAAATTCAAGCACGCACGGCGCTCGGTTCGTGGAACCACGTCATTGATCTGGTCCGTTTTCTGGGTGGTGAGATTCAGGAGGTTTTCGGTTATGCGGATGACTACATGATGACCAACAAAGCGGCGTGCTTGAAGTTTGAGAGCGGCGCCGTGGGAACGCTAGCGGTATCGCACAACCTGAGCCTTCAATTCCAGATTAAGTGGATCGGCGATCTGGGCGAGGCAACGATCGACAACATCGCCGGCACCGCTTCCTGGCGGCTGCATAACTCGCTTGATGTGACCCATTGGAATGAAACGACCCGGCTCCAACGCAGTTCGTTCGATACCCTCTTCGATGACCTAATCGCCGAATTTGTCGCTTGCATCAAGGAACAGAGACCGTTTGTCGCTGATGGCTGGGCGGGGATGCGCCATATCGAAATCGATGCGGCAATCACGGAATCCATCACAACGGGCCAACCCGTGCGCGTCCGGCGATACATGCCAGAACAGGGCCACACCATTCTTACGATGACTTAATTCACCGAGCCAACAGCGGTTCTGCTTTTATCGTGTTACAGAGGTATCATTATGGCAGTCAAAAAAATCGTATGTCTTGGCGGTGGAAGTCTCTATTTCCGGCGCGCAATACCAGATCTGCTCCTGAGCGAAGATCTGGCAGGCTCTGAGGTTGTCCTGTATGATATTGATGGCGAGAAGGTTGAAAGCATGGCGGCGATGGGGCGTCGCCTCGCCGAACTTGCCGACACCGGATTCAAGATTCGTTCGACGATTGACCTCGCTGACGCGGTTGACGGCGCCGATTTTGCCATCTCCTCAATTGGTGGGAGTGGGGCAGAAATCACACGAAACGTCTACAGTTCGTATTTCCACAACGCCGATATCCGTATTCCCGAAAAATACGGAATCTGTCAGGTCATCGGTGATACCTGCGGGCCGGCGGGAATGATGATGGCGTTGCGGTCGATTCCCGCTTACCTCAACATCTGTCGAGAGATGGAGAAGCGTTGCCCAAAGATCATTATGCTTAACCATTCAAATCCGATGGCAACGCTGTTACGCGCCATGCACAAATACACCGATGTCAACGTCATCGGTATTTGCCACGGCGTCCAGGCGGGAATCGCTTACGCCGCAGAGATTCTCGGCGTGCCGCCAGAGGAGCTGGATTGCATGTGGGTCGGTACGAATCACTACTTCTGGTTCACCCGTGTCCTACACAAAGGTGACGATCTATATCCCGAACTGATGCGGCGTGTGGCCGAACGTCAAGCGCCGAAAGGACGCGTGCTCAGCGCAAAACTGTCGCAGATTTACGGATATCACATCGTCTATCCGTCGGATGATCACATTGTAGAATTCTATCCATTTCTGACGCAGGTTCACGGTGGACCGGAGAATCTACCTTACAGCATGTTCGAGAGTCTAAAAGCGCATGGATACGATACTGGTAAATTGAGTGAAGCGGAATCCCGCGTAGCGGGACCGAGCACCGAGCCTGCGCCGCCGGAAGTCCGCGCTGAATTCTTCAAGGGGTATCAGGCACTTCTGGACGAAATCCAACTCCCCGAAGCGCAGGACAATTCCATCACCGGTGAAGGCATTGGCAGGCTCATCAGCGCTATCGCGAATGGTCGTCGTGAGATTTATATCGTCAACGTTGCCAACCAGGGCGCGATCGCCAACCTTCCAGCGACCGCTGAAGTCGAATTAGAAGGTGTAACGGATTCCGGCGGCGTGCGGGCGATACAGATGGGCGAAGCACCACTGACGCTTAAAGGCATTCTTGAAAAGCGGTTCGTTTGGCACGAGTTGGTCGCCGATGCCGCGGTCAAGGGAGAACGCAACCTCGCGCTCCAGGCGCTGCTGATCGACGAAATGGCGATCCTACCTGAAAAAGCGGAAGCGATGCTTGAGGAGTTACTCCACGCATCAAAGGACCTGCTCCCGCAGTTTTTCGATACGGCTTGATTATGCAGATGACTTCGGGCAAGTATACACAATGATTAATCCGTCCAGCGGATCACTTCATTTAGAGGTTTCCGTTTCGGCTTGGGGACTTCGGCGGGGTATCCGACGTAGACGAACCCGATGATGTATTCCTGTTCCGGGTCGATGCCAAGCAGGCGGTACGTTGC
>JAPUIP010000175.1 GCA_027296925.1 Candidatus Poribacteria bacterium
CTCTGCTGCAAGGTGGTCATCGATCACATGATTCAAAGACGGTACGGCAAGATCGTGAGCGTTGCCTCGATTGCGGGCAAGGAGGGAAATCCAACGCTGATTCCGTATTCAGCGTCCAAAGCCGGGGTCATCTGCCTGACCAAAGCCCTCGCGAAGGAGGTCACCGAATACAACATACACGTCAACTGTGTTTCGCCGGCGGTCATTGAAACCCCCATCCTCGAAGGTATACCGCAATCGACTATCGATTATATGGTCAGCAAAATCCCGCTGGGACGGGTTGGAAAACCGGAGGAGGTCGCTGCGGTTGTGAATTTCTTAGCGTCGGACGATGCCAGTTTCGTGACCGGACAGTGTTACGATGTGAGTGGCGGCAGAGCAACGTATTAGGAGGTCAAGCGTGAAACGAAAGCGTAGGTCATTTATTTTCAACACAAGGAGTTGATCATGGCTGCAACTTACCGGAAAGCCCCACCGGGGTTCACGAAAGCGCAGTGGGAAGAGTTCAATCGGGAGGGGTACCTCGTCATTGAGAACGCCCTGACGCAGGCGGAAATCGATTACTATCTGAACGCCATTGATGAATGTATCGCCGACGACCCAAATTATACGGCGGGAAAATTCTACGGACCGGGCAATGTCGTCGAAAGACATCCGGTGTTCACAGAACTGATTGATCACCCTCGCCATGTCGGTTACGCCTACGATATCTATGGCGAACTGCTCAAGCTGCACATCTCTCAGTTCTTGATCCGACCGCACCACAGTTCGCACAACGCCTGGCACCCCGATGGTGCGCGTGCATTGCCTTACGGAGTGTTTTCGCCCAAACTGCCGATGCAAATTAAGATCGGCTACTGGCTGACCGATCTGCCGCGCCCGAAGATGGGAAACCTCGTTGTTATGCCAAGGAGCCATCATAGCCAATATTTGCCGGAGTACACGAAGCGCACGAGCGTGCCGGGTGAGAAAGTCATCTGTGTTCCCAAAGGCACGATGACGATCATGTACTGTGGCGTTTGGCACCGTGTCGAAGCGAATGAAAGCAACGTCGTACGGAAGAATATCTTCCTCGCCTACTGCCCGTCGTGGATCTGTGAGGCGGATCGGATTCAGTCGGACCCGGCGTGGCTGAAGACATTGAACCGCGAACAGCGCATCATCATGCGAAGTTATACTTACGGCTATGATCGAACCAAGCCACCGAAGTCAGATTTCCCGCTGTTTTTGGATCGAGACACAGGGCTGGATTCGGAAGCGGGGATGTATCCCGACGATGTCTCCCTCAACCTGCGGAAGCGAAAAGTTGCGCATGAGAAATGGGAAACTGAAAACTGAGAATTGGCAAGAATCAAGGAGGGGGAGAAATGGAGAACGCAGCCCAAAAGGTTCCGGCGATTCTGGAACGTTTTATTGCGGATGCGACTCGGATTGCGGCAGCGGAGCCGAATCGCGCCCGCACCATTGAGGAAATCAACCCTCTCTTTGCCGAACTACTGGCAGACGAAACCTTCCTCGCCGAGGAATATAAGCAGGTCATTCCACACAAATTTGCCCAATACGCCCTCTACCGCGCCGCGGATCGATCGCTCTCCATCATGAGCATGGTCGTGCCACCGGGGACAGCGACACCGGTCCACGATCACCTCGCCTGGGGTTTGGTAGGCGTGTATCAGGGCGTCCAAAAAGAGACGATTTATCAACGGATGGATGAGGGACGGCAGCCAGGATTCGCGGAGTTGGAGCAGATCGGTGCCCGTGTCCTTCATCCGGGGGACATCACGACCCTCCTGCCGCCCGATGGGGATATTCACCGGATTGAAACAATCTCCGAAGAGCCGTCAATCTCCATTCATGTGTTAGGCAATGACATCGGCTGTGAGCTGCGTCATGCGTACAATCCGGCGCAGAAATCCGTCCGGTCTTTCCGTTCCGGATATCAGAATGTGCCGTGCCTGCAAGCCCGCTTTGATCATCAGCACCTGATCGTTGAAAATGTGGAGGAAACCGTCGCGTTTTATGAGGCAATCCTGGGCGCTCAGAAAATTCAGGCGACGGAAATGGAAGGTGTTCCGGTTGTCTTGATGGACATGAACGGCATGCGCCTCGTAATCTCACGCCAAATGCTCCCCAATATCGGCAGCCATTACGGACTGGCAGTGGACGACCTGGAGACGGCTGTGGAGGAACTGAAGTCGCGGGGAGTGGAGTTCCTCACTGAGCCCGCTGTACTGGGCAAAGTCAAGTATGTCTTTATTCAGGACGCGGCCGGGAATGCGGTGGAGCTTGTGGAACGAAGGATATGAGGGGGACTTGGGATGCGGACACGCAGACTGTGAGCTTATGATTTAGTGTCACGAATCTCTCAACACGCAACAATCTTCCCCGATGAAGAAAAAGCAATTGAGAATTTATAAGGCTGAAAACAGACAGAGTGATACACGATTTCAGGTGAGGAGAAACTCTTATGACAAACATCCTATTTCCCACAACGGTTATTGGCAGCTTGCCCCGCCCCGCTTGGGTGCAGGAGCTTATTCTGGACCGCAAGAATGGGCAGCTTTCGGAAGAAGAAGCGAATCGTCTACTTGACCCGGCGATTGAATCGGCGATACGGCTGCAAGAACGGGCGGGTCTCGAAGAAATCACCGATGGTGAATGGCGTCGGGAAAGTTACGTCAAAGTCTTTGCGGAGCGCGTGCGGGGTTTCGCGCCCGACCTCAATCCCAGCGGCGGATTACCGTATCCGGCTGTGGTCGCCCCAATTGCGTATCATCGTCCGATCGCTGTTGAGGAGGTGCGTTATGTGCGAGAACGTACCCAGCGCCGTGTGAAGGCGACCTTACCTGCCCCTTACATTATCGCCCGGCGGATGTGGCATCCAGAGCACTCGAAAGCCGCCTATCCGACCCGCGAGAAACTGATGGCCGACTGTGTGCCAATCTTGCGGCAGGAAATTGAGGCGGTCCGTGACGCCGGCGCGGACACGGTGCAACTCGACGAACCATGGCTCAGTACAATGGTCGATCCCAATTTTCGAGAGCGAGAAAATGTCGCTGATGTGCAGTATGAGATGGATCTGTGTGTCGATCTCATTAACCAAACACTGGATGGGATACAAGGGGTTGCCACTGGGATGCACCTGTGCCACGCGCACTTCGACCGCGAGCACGGCACCGAAGGCCCCTACAATCTGATTATGCCGGCGCTGGCCAAGGTCAGGGTTGACACGATCTCGATGGAATACGCCACGCCGGTTGCTGGAGGTTTGGAATCGCTGGCCCAATTCCCTGGAGGTGTGCGACTGGGCCTGGGGTGCATCGACCATTGCGATCGACGGGTGGAAACGCCAGAAGATGTGGTTGCACGGGTGGAGGGCGCCATGCGCTACGTCGATAAGGAGCGGATTACGTTGCATCCGGACTGTGGCTTCTCACCATCAGTGCAAAATCCGATGGATCTCGACGAAGCGTATCTGAAACTCAAAGCGATGTGTCAGGCGGCAGCATTGCTCCGGGAACGATATGCATGATGTCACTTCGCGGGATGCAAGGTAGCATAAATTCCCTACTCGCGAAGCCATGTCTCATCGATTTCAGCGTGCATGATGCTCGTGCGGCGGTGGGTGTAGGTGATATGGATGCCGCCATCGTGCGTCTGGATGATCGCCGGGTAAGAATACTCCCCCGCCTCGATTTCGAGATGTTGCTTGTGTTTCCACGTCTCCCCTTCATCTGTGGATAACGCAACCGTCAGCGGCGTGCGGCCACGCGGCGTGTCATTGTAAACCAGCGCGATGTTCCCGCTGTGCAGCCGCACCATATCAACGGCGCTGTTGGGGTTTGGCAGGTCTGTTGGCGTGGCCCCCGTCCACGTCCGCCCCAGATCTTCGGACGTCGAACGCCAGACCTCCCCGTCCCGGCTCCGCATAAGCATCAGCAAACTGCCGTCAGATCGCTGGACCACCGTTGGTTGGATTACGCCTCTCGGGCTCGACACATCCCCAAACGTCTCCCACGTCTCTCCGCCGTCGCCGGAGATCATCACCATCGCATGCCAGTTGCGTTCGTCATAGACCGGCAGCACGATCTCGCCGTTGGACAGATAGATCGGTTTGTTGCGCGTCATCCACCCCAATTCCTCACGCAGGGTGCCACCCTCGTCCCAACTGTACCCCAAATTGTTTGACTTCCAATACCGAACCTTGCATTGCGTCCATCCGTCACCGACCATCGTAACGTGGAACAGCCAGATCTGATCATTGACATCAACGAACAAGACGGGGTTGCCTTCCGAGCAATCTGGCGTGTTGACGACGATCTCCGGCTCGATCCACGCTTCACTGCCATAAAAGCGTCGCGCGGTAAAAATGGCGACATCTTTGGCACCCTCCCGCGAGCCGGCGTACCAGGCAGCCAACACATCCCCGTTAGGCAACTCGGCAAGTGTTGAACCGTGGCACGATGGAAAATTTGGGATGCGTTCAAAGATCTTTTCAGCGCTGTACATTGGACTCTTACCTCTCCTGAAAAATCATCTCATTTGGTTGCGCACTGTGGCTTGCTTTCAAAAGATCGCCAAATTTTGCGGAGGGATAATCACGTCGGCGTTTCTTCTGATGGGTTGAGAACCTGCTCGACCGTACTTAATAAATCGTAGGCGGTGACAGGCTTGACCATGAAGCTGACGGCACCCGCTTTGCTACTCTCTATAACACTTTGTCGTGCGGAATCTCCGCTCACAACGATCGCCGGTATTTGGCTAAGTTCGGGTTTCTTCTTGCATTTTTGCATGAATTCAATGCCGCTTTCGCCGGGGAGATGAATGTCTACCAGCATCAGATCGGGTGGATTTTTCATGACCATAATCCATGCTATCGCTGCATTGGACGCCTGGATGACATGATATCCGCCGAGTGTCTGCAGGGTTTCGACGC
>JAPUIP010000176.1 GCA_027296925.1 Candidatus Poribacteria bacterium
GCCAGAACATCGATGAAATCTGTACCGAATTTTATTCACACCAAACGTTTAAGTCTTTTTCTCCAAAGTGTCCGCCCCTAAACAGCTCAAGTTAAGGGCATAGGAGAGGGTGAGACTCCCGCCGAACCTTCTATTCTGATCTTCTCTCCTTATACCCGTGCCATTCTATCATAGGTGAATCGATTTGTCATCGAAATTTTGGTGTTGTTTTTTTGAAAACCATGCTATAATCATGATACTTTCAGCACGTTAACAAGAAAGGATTTTTGGATGATTCCTCTTATTAGCAGTATTTGTTACGGTCCCATAGGTGTTTGTCACCTCCCTCGCTTCTGGTGGAAGGTTCTCCTCAGAAAAGCCAATCTGCTTGACTCGGACTATCCCGACTGTAGCGACGGTTTGGACACGTTTGTTCTCAAAGTCTTGGAGTTAAATAAAGAAACGACCCTCTCCTACCTCAGGGATAACATGCCCAACTATCTTGAATTTGAAGACTGGGTTCTTCAGCAGAAAGGCGGTTCACTCGACCAGGAGGCGGTAGATAAATGGACTGAAAGTATCCGAGCCCGTGTTCACCGCCCGGCAAAAATCGCCGAAACATATCGTGACATTGGCTTGGGAGATAACGTTAATATCAATTCTGCGGTTATCCTCAACAGCTTGCAGGATTGGCAGCTCTTTCACAGGCAAGACCTCGACGGCGATATTGCGCATCTCGGCGCTCGAGTTGTACCGCTTATTGCCACCATCGACTACGGTCCGCTGGAGGTTTGCCAATTGCCCCGGACTTGGCTCAAAATCCTTCTCAAAGCCAAAGGCGTACTCCATCCTGACTATCCCGATATGACTGAGAATGGACTAGACCCTAGAGTCTTACGGGCGCTTAAAATCAAGCCTTCCGACGCTGTCACTTACATCCGCGAAAACCAACCAACTTATCTTCAATTTGAGGGGTGGGTATTAGAACAAAACGGTGGGGAAATTGATCGGGAACCGGTCGAGGAATGGAACACTTTTGTCCGAAACCGCACTCGCAATGACAGAAGGCGATCGGAGATTCTTGCCACAGTTGGGCTGGAAGATGACGGTACGCTTATCTCTGCCGTGGTCCTCAACCATATCGATGATTGGCATCTTGCGCACGACGACCTTTTGACAAAATTACGTTAAATGAGGTGTGGTCATAATTCTGTGGGAGAGGCATCCCTTCCTCGATTTTCTATATCGGGAGACGGATCTCCCTCCCACGGCGAATACGGAAACCGGACAGATTTGGCGATAATAATGACCAGCCCTCACATAACCACAACTTACACCATTTGGGAGAAGAAAAATGAAGATTAGACCGAACCGAATCAAACATAAGCTGGCTGCCGGAGAAACAGCCTACGTGGTCAGTGGCTTCACACACCCCGACGACATTGATGCCTTCGGACAGATTGGTTTCGACGGAATATGGTTAGAAGGGGAGCACGGAGCGGTAGACGCCGCGGAACTCGGCAATCTCACCCGCGCCTGTGACATCTGGGGCATGACCTCGGTGGTTCGCATCAACCGCAACGATCAGGGGCTCATCTACCGTACCCTAGACCGTGGTGCACAAGGCATTGTTGTTCCGCACGTCAACACGAAAGCAGAGGTACAGAACGTTATAGATGGCGGAAAGTTTGCCCCGATCGGTTATCGAGGCATGTTTACGAGTCGCCAAGGTTATGACGTTCTCGATTACTTCAACGTCGCCAATGACGAAACCTTGCTGGTCGTGTTGATTGAAGACATCGCTGCAGTTAGGAACTTAGACGATATCCTGACACTGGACCACATTGATGTGTTTTTCGTTGCGCCGTCAGACCTCGCAACTTCAATGGGACGCATCGGTGACCTCCAACACCCGGAAGTTCAACACACAATTGATGATGCACTTGCACGCATTTCTTCCGCCGGGCGTATCGCTGGCACACTCGCGACCAACGAAAACGTTGCGAAGTACGCTGCCGCGGGGGTTCGTTTTTTCCTGACAAGCACTCGAGCGTGGCTTGCGGCGGGGGCTTCCGAATTCATGAGGCGCGGTGAGGACGCTAATCCTTAACTCGTGGTGATAAACCGTTGATCAAAGCAGCACTATAACCTGCTCCAAAGCCGTTGTCGATGTTGACAACCGTTACGCCGGAGGCACAACTATTTAACATGCCCAACAATGCCGCCATCCCACCGAAGCTCGCACCATAACCAATGCTCGTTGGGACAGCGATTACGGGCGTAGCCACCAATCCTCCGACGACGCTTGGGAGTGCGCCTTCCATTCCGGCGACGACAACAATGACACGGGCTTTGAGCAACTTTTCGTGATTGTGAAGCAGACGGTGCAATCCAGCGACCCCGACGTCGTATAATCGCTCGACACGGTTTCCCATGATCTGAGCCGTTTCTGCGGCCTCTTCGGCAACCGGAATATCGGACGTACCCGCCGACACAATAAGGACACCTTCGAGTAATTCGCCGGAGGGTTGCCCAACCGTAATTGTTCGGCCAAGCTCGTTAAAACGTGCGGACGCATCCAGCGACTTCACGGCTTCGTAAATCTTCGATGTTGCGCGCGTCGCCAGTAAAAGGTGGCCGGCTTCGAGAATCCGCTGACTGATTTCTTTGATCCCGTCCACCGTTTTCCCCGGACAAAAAATCACTTCAGGAAATCCTGTCCGTAGTTGACGATGATGGTCGACTTTAGCAAAACCAAGGTCTTCAAACGGCAAATGGCGTAAAGACTGCATGGCTTCATCGGTCTCAATCACCCCACGCTTCACATC
>JAPUIP010000177.1 GCA_027296925.1 Candidatus Poribacteria bacterium
GGGCTATCAAGTCGGTCGTTGACTCAACGGATAGATGGGCCTTTGTGAGGTCCCATGAGAGTTTTGGCGACTTATCTGATCGGCTCTTGTCGGATAAACCCGCTCAATCCCTGAGTTTTCAGCCACCTTCACAGGGCTGCCTCCAATAGAATAAGGCATGAAACCGTACCTGGTGCTAACTCGCTGATTTGAATACAAACTCGAAGACCTCACTCATATGATTGACAGATACGAACTCGACTCCGTCCTTCGCGTCGTCCGGAACCTCGGCGAGATCTTTCTGATTACGTTGGGGCAGGATAACCGTCTTAATCCCCGCTTGTTTTGCCGCCAGGGTTTTTCCCTTCAAGCCGCCAATCGGTAGCACACGCCCTCTCAGCGTAATCTCACCGGTCATCGCGACGTCAGGGATGACTTTCTGTCCGGTTGCCAGAGAAGCCAGTGCTGTGGCAATCGTGATACCGGCGGACGGGCCATCCTTCGGGATTGCGCCTGAGGGGACATGAACATGGATGTCATTTTTCTGGAAGAAATCTGACTTGATATGCAAGTATTCCGATTGAGACTTAACATAGCTGAGCGCGGCTTGCGCGGATTCCTGCATGACATCGCCAATCTGTCCGGTTAAGATCAACTTGCCCTTACCGGTCATGCGCGTTGCTTCAACAAACAGAATCTCCCCGCCATACGCGGTGGCGGACATACCGGTCACAACCCCAACCTCTCCCTGTCGTTCAGCGACTTCGGAGTAGAATTTGGTTACCCCAAGGTAATCCGGAAGATCCGCTGGCGTCACATGCGTTGGCGTCTCATTCCCTTCGGCAACTTGACGAGCAACCTTTCGGCAGATGGTCCCCAACTCACGTTCAAGGTTCCGGACACCCGCTTCACGGGTATACGTATCAACGATTTGACGGATCGCGTCATCCATAATTGAGAGTTGATCCGCGTTGATGCCATGCGCTTCAAGCTGTCGTGAGATGAGATACTGCTTGGCGATCATCAGTTTTTCGTTGGTCGTGTAGCCGGGGAGTTCCAAAACCTCCATGCGATCGAGCAAAGCGGGCGGAATGGTGTAAAGCTGATTTGCCGTCGTAATGAACATCACCTTCGAGAGATCGAACGGCACATCAAGGTAGTTATCCACAAAGGTGTTATTCTGCTCGGGGTCCAGGACTTCCAGCAACGCCGACGCCGGGTCACCGCGGAAATCCGAGCCGAGTTTATCGATTTCATCTAACATAAAAACCGGGTTATTGGATTCCGCTTGCCGCAGACTCTTCACGATGCGCCCCGGCATCGATCCGATGTAGGTGCGTCGATGTCCTCGGATCTCCGCTTCATCATGGATGCCGCCTAAGGAGATCCGTACAAATTTCCGCTCCATCGCTCTGGCGATCGATTTGCCCAACGAGGTTTTTCCAACCCCCGGCGGTCCGACGAAGCAGAGGATTGGTCCTTTCATATCCTGCTTGAGCAGGCGCACCGCGAGGTATTCTAAAATGCGGTCCTTCACCTTTTCGAGGTCGTAGTGATCTTCGTCAAGGATCTGTTTCGCGTGCGAGATTTCCAGGCGATCCTCCGTACTGACGTCCCAAGGGAGATTGATGAGCCAGTCCAAGTAATTCCGCGAAACAGTCGATTCTGGGGAAGAGGCGTGCATCTGAGATAGCCGATTCAACTCTTTTTCGGCGGCTGCCTTCGCTTTTTCCGGCATATTTGCCTTCTCGATCTGCTCACGCATCTCCTCGATTTCTAGCCCCAAATCATCGGTTTCACCCAGTTCATCCTGAATCGCTTTCATCTGTTCGCGGAGGAAGTATTCGCGTTGTCCTTTGTTAATGACCTCCTGGGCATTGGACTGAATCTTGCTCTCCAGTTCAAGCAGATCTAACTCTTTGGTCAGCGAGACGATGAGGCGCTCCAACCGATCTTTGATCGGTACCGTTTCCAGCAACAACTGTTTATCTTCGGATTTGAGATTAAGTGCCGCCGCGATATAATCCGCAAGTCGTCCGGGTTCATCGATATTTTCAGCAATAATACTGAACTCCTCTTGATACCTTGACGAAAGCTCAACGATTTTCTGGAACAGTGAGAGCACACTGCGGATCAGCGCTTCGCTTTCAACGGTAGTCTCGTTTGCTGCCTCCTCAATGATTTGGACACGCGCTTTGATAAATGGCTCGGTCTGAATAATCTCGTCGATCCGAATCCGTGCACGCCCCTGCGCGAGGAATAGCACATTTTCATCCTCTTTGCGGTACTTAATAATGTGAACCAGTGAACCAACAGGATGAAGATCTTTAATCTTCAGTTCCTTTTTGTCTTTATCCTCGTGAAGCTTAAAGATGCAGATGAGACGCGAACCATCAACCATGGCATCATCCACAGCCGCTGTAACGCTTTCGCCCGACAGTGCGATGTGGTGCGGTGGAAAGGGTGGCACCGGAGGCATGTACGGAAAAATAACAAGATCCTCCTTAACGGGGATAACGGGGAGTTCCTTGATTGTGTCGTTTAATCTCTGTTCGTCTTTATTCTGCTTTGCCATCATCAAGCTCCTGTAGTTCTGTATTTTCAGATGGTGCCGCTTCTAACTCGTCCTTCACTTGGATTACGATTTCTTTTGGACGATTCGGTTTGGCTTTCGGGATATAAATTTCGAGAAAACCGTTCTCATAACTCGCCATCGGTTCAACATCTTCCGCCAACACATTCGGCAATACAATCGATCGCTCAAACGGCCCATAGTTTAATTCCGCCTGGTGGTAGTGTTCTTTCTTGAGGGCCGTCCGATCTTGCCGGTATCCTTTGATGGTCAAGATATTTCGATCCAAATGAATGGTGACATCTTCGCCCGGCTCGATGCCGGCAATCTCAACCTTGATCACAAAGTTGTCAACCGTTTCATAAATATCCATCGGGGGACACCAATGCGTCGTTTCTGTTGCTATATCTTGGGAGGGTTGTACGAAATCATCGAAGAGGCGGTCTATTTCCTTCTGCATTTCAAAAAAATGGTCGATTAATCGGCTGGGATTTGACCTCACCGTTCTCTCCTCCTTATTACAGTGTCAATTAATCATTTGCCTCATGCGAAGAACGTATTGTGTGATGAGGAAATTAGAAACAGGAAAATCATCGTCAGCGTCTGTCAAAATCGATGATGATTGGGGTACAGGTCGATAGGAGCAAATTGTGTGCCAGGAAATTACAGTTCCAGACCTACAGAGACTGGCTGCCTCAACGCCGTTGCGCGGGAAGCAGCCAGCCGATCGACTCTAAAAACTTGTATCAATTAGAATAACTCTTGGGGGTCTATTGGCACTTTTACCTTCTCGGCAATTTTCGGTTCAATCCAGCCGCGGTCGTTTTTTATGGAAACGGTCGTATTGAATTCAGAGCAAAGTCGCTGATAGTTGACCAACGCCTCCCGTGCATCGTCACCGCTTAAGATCTGCGGTTGGTATTTCACCTCCGGATTATCTACCCAGATCGGGGTTAATTCAATCGATTTTAGAACGCGACTGTCAAAAGTGATCTTCGGGATAACGACTTTGGAATACTGCTTGTCGTAGGTGTCATATATAAAATCTCCGAGGCTATAGATGACCGGTTTCCCCTTGTAGATTTCGATGCCTTGCCAGGTTTGCAGCCGCTGGCAGAGCACCAGATCTGCGCCGGCATCGATAAGTCCGTGTGCAAAGAAACGTTGACGCTTGCTAACCGTTTGCGTGTTTCGTTTCTTACCCCAATGGATCGAAACCACGACAAGATCTGCGTCCTGTTTTGCGCTTTCGACAGCCTGAGTCATCTTGCTATAAGCGGTATGAGCAATCATGTCAGCGGGCTCAGTACCAAATGCATCGCCGTGAGAGTATGCCAAAAATGCAATCTTTGCCGTTTTGACATTCAACCAGGCAGGCGCGTCTCTCACCTCGGGGGTCTGCCCAGCCCCAGCGGTTTTGACCTGATACCAATTGAGCAGCCGAATTGTATCGACTAACCCCTTCGCCCCAAAATCCATGATGTGCGGCGTTGCGAGCGAGACGACCTCAAACCCCGCATTCGCAATGCCCCGCGCTAATGCCGGAGAGGCCCGAAAAGGATGCGATACGCCGCGCTGTGGCTCACCGCGATCCGAGATACTTGTGTTCAGAGTCGTCAGGCCGACATCTGCGGATTTGATGAGATCTGTCGTTCCGGCAAATAGCGAGTCAATTCCGTGCCGCTCAATAATCGGTGTCAAGCGGCTTCCAATCGTGATGTCGCCCACGGCGATAATTGAGATCTCCGCTGTGTATCCCAATCCACTCGTTAAGCTGAGAATAGATAGGAAGCACGCAGTGATGCATCTCCATTGGCGACGCATTAGATTACATCTCCTCCGCTAACTGCGTACCGATTTCGTCGAGGATGTTTTCGCCTTTGAGTTTCATCGCCAGTTCAATAAGGCTATCCGCTAAATTGAAACGGCTCAGTTTGCGGTCATCGAGGTCATCCGTCTCAGAGACAATCTCATTTCTTAAAGTATCGTAGTTTCGCCGCATCTGATCGCGAAGTTCACTGACCAGATTGGTTTGGGTGGTGCTCACCTTGTCGATTTTTTCGTGTAACTCTTGGGCGAGGTTGTCAACTAATGTGGAAAGCTTGCGCAGATCGACTTCTCCTTTATCGGTGACCTGATCAATCTGTTCATTGAGCTGCTTGTCGATTTCCTGAAGCCGCTTGTGGATGTCAGAATGTAATTCTTCAAACTTCTGATCCAATTTCGTATCGAGGTCTGTATAGCGTTGCTCAGATGATTGATGCAAACGCTCTAACTCTTTATCGACGGTTCGGAAACGCGCATTATACTCACGAGCCGCGTGGCCAAAAAGAATTTCACGAAGAGAATTCAGGTCACGTGGAGATGAAGGTTCAGCAGATCTTGAAGACTCAGGGGCCGCTGTTGTATCCTCTTCATGTTCATCAACGGTTGGCTCCTTCTTATCGGGAGTGA
Organism: Candidatus Poribacteria bacterium; assembly: GCA_027296925.1. Lineage (GTDB taxonomy): Bacteria > Poribacteria > WGA-4E > WGA-4E > PCPOR2b > JAPUIP01. The sequence continues at coordinate 5,006 of JAPUIP010000177.1, forward strand.
CTTTTTTCATTTAACTCTCCTTATCTGGAAAAGTGGATTTGGCGACGGTTGCACCTGAGAAAGCTCGATGCTGATATTCTATCAAAAGCTACGAGAAAATGTCAAAGAAATCAAGGACGACTTGCGGCGAGAAATTTCCCGCATTGACGGAAGATCGAATCTCTGCTATACTGTTGCTCCAGTCGGTTCAAAAATACGATGCAGAAAGAGGACATTTCTATGGGGTTGAATACCCGTTCGACCGCGCTGTTTGATGAGATCTGTCAAATCCCGTGTCTGAACTCTCATTCACATATCGCGCCGGAAGCCGATCGATTAGCCGAAGCCCCGGATGCACTTGCGTTCTTCAAGCACGCCTACGCCGCCTCCGATTTGGTTTCAGCCGGCATGTCCAGTGACGAAATGGAAACAGCTTTGACGCCGGGGCTTCCACTGGCACAACGGTGGAAGATCTTCGAGCCTTACTTTCGATGGACGCGCTTAACGGGGTATTCCCAGTGCATCCTCGAAGGATTCCGGGATATACTTGGATTCCCGGAATTCACTGCCGAGACCGTTGAGCCCATTTCAGAAGCGCTGCGTGAGCATAGCAAGCCGGGATTTTATCACGAGGTATTAAAGCGTAGATCGAACATTGCGCTTTCGGTAGTCAACATGGAAGACCTCATTGAAGTAGATCGAGAGCTGTTCCTGCCACTGCCACGCTTGAATCGCTTCAGTATGCTTCACTCTGCTGCCCAGGTTCAGGCGATCGAGCGGGATTACAACGTCAGCGTCGCAACCCTCGATCAGCACGTCGAAGTCATCCGGCAGGTGTGTCAGGATTGGAAAGCCGCTACCGTCGCGGGAGTGAAGATGTCTCAATCCTACCATCGACGCATGGACTTCAAGCAACGACGAAAGGAGGATGCCGCGAAAGTCTTTGATCGGTTGATGCGAGGAAACTATGCCGGGCTGGAGTCGGAGGAAGGCGTTCTTCTGGAAGACTATCTGGTTTTCGAGTGCTGCCGCGCCGCTTCCGATGCGGACCTGACGATCCAATTCCATCAAGGTATACGCGCGGGGAACTACGGGAGCATGGAAGGGTGTAGTCCGGCACCACTCGCTGAACTGTTCCAGACGTTTCGGGAGGCGCGTTTTGACCTTTCGCACTCAGGCTATCCCTATCTGCGGGAAGGCGCCGTTCTCGGCAAGACCTTTAGCAACGTCTATCTGAACATGTCCTGGATTCACATTATTTCCCCAATCGGTTCTCGGCTAGATCTGAAGGAGTGGCTCCGGATGGTGCCTTATAACAAAATTATCGCTTTCGGTGATGACCTGCGGCACGTCGAAGCGGTTTATGGACACCTGAAGATCGCGCGTCAAAATTTCGCGATTGTGCTTGCCGAAATGATTGAGGAGGACCTGATCTCGGAATCGATCGCACTTGATATCGCACAAGCCGCCTTCCACGATAACCCAGCGAAGATTTACGGTGTGAATGTGTGACATCAGGCTAGCATTTGGTAACAGATTGAAAAGTAGGGGTGATGCCCCGCTACGCGGCATTCAAGGCAACTTGCTGCACCCATCTGCAACGCATCGTTGACCAACATAGTAAAGGACTGAAACGATGAAGATTACACAACTCGAAATTCTTCCTGTGCCCTTTCAGGGACGCATGTATGTTTATGTCAAGCTACATACTGATGAGGGCATTGTCGGCATTGGTGAAGCCGCCTGCTCTGGAAAAGAGGGGGCACTGATAGGCGCCTTGCGAGATGCAGAACAGTGCCTAATCGGCGAAAACCCCTTTCAGATCGAGCGGATCTGGCAGTTAATCTATCGGACGGCTTTCTGGCGGGGCGGGCCCGTGCTCATCGGGGCACTTTCTGGCATCGAGCATGCCCTTTGGGACATCAAGGGCAAAGCCTTGAACGTTCCCGTGTACGAACTGATTGGCGGGATGTACCGGCATCGGGTGAAGGTTTACTGCTGGATCGGCGGTGATACTCCGGAGACGTGGGCAAGTGCTGCGGCACAGCGAATCGAAGCCGGGTGGGGCGGACTCAAATTCACGCCGTTCGATCCGACGGGGCCCGCTTTTTCGCTTGCCCACGGCAAAAGTGTCGAAGCAAAAGTAAAGGCGGTTCGAGAAGCGATTGGCGATGAGGTGCCGATTGCGATTGACGGTCACGGTCGCTTGAATCCTGTCAACGCGATGGAGATGGCAAAGCGGATCGAACCTTACGGCATACTCTTCTTTGAAGAGCCCGTTCTCCCGGAGTCCGTCGACGCGATGGCGGAGGTCCGCCGAAACGCCGGCGTTCCCATCGCCACCGGCGAGCGGCTGTTTACTCGCTATCCCTTCCGTGAATATCTCGTCAAAGGTGCCGTTGATGTCGTCCAACCGGATATCTGTACGTGCGGCGGTATCATGGAAGCGTTCAAGATTGCGGCGATGGCGGATACTTTTTTCGCGACAATCGCGCCACACAATCCGTTGAGCCCTCTATCAACGGTGATTTGTCTGCATCTGGATACGGTTGTGCCGAATTTTCTGATCCAGGAGGTCCCGGACGGGAACAATCCAGATCGGCACAATCTCATCGATGGGTTCGAGGAAAAGCCGGTCGATGGCCATCTGAAAGTGCCGCAAGGTCCGGGGTGGGGTGTTTCGCTGAACGAAGAGTACATTCGATCGCTTGATGAGAGACCTTCTCGCGGGAGGCCGGGGTCGTTCGATGTTGATGGTTCGATCCTTGATCTCTAAGAGGGGGAACGGAAAGCCGCATTTCTAAGTCAAAACGGTATTATAACCGTCGTAGCGCCGTCTGAACTTCCGATACCAATTGATCGATATGCGCCGTTTCCATGGGCACCGACACATTTCCGCCATAAGACCAATGAATCCCCGCGTTGAGGAGCGAGAAAAATAGCAACCGATGCAGCCGGTGGTCATCTAAGGCTGCTTCGCGATAGTTGCGGGGCGCGCAAAGCAGAAAGTGGATGTGGAACAGTGAGCCGACGACCGTGACCTGCGCTTGGACTCCGGCCTCCTTAAACACAGCATCCAACGCGGTGCCCAAACGCTGCGTCAGTGCACTCAGTTTGTCATAGACCGCCGGTGTCAGTGCGCGGAGTGCCGCCATTCCAGCAACCATGGACAGCGGATTGGCATTATAGGTGCCGGATTGGGGAATCTTCGGCGCCCCCGATGTGGGGTCATAAAGCGCCATCACATCCGCCCGGCCACCGAAGGCCGCCCCCGGTGTGCCGCCGGCGATGACTTTGGCCAGACAGGTCAAGTCCGGTCGGACGTCGTATAACTCCTGTGCGCCGCCTCGAGAGGCCCGGAAACTGATAATCTCATCGAAAATCAGAAGCACTTCCTGGTGCATGGTAATCTCTCGCAGCCGGGTCAGGAACCCGTCAACCGGAAGGGTCATCCCCGCGCCGGTCGCCAGCGGGTCCACGATGACGGCTGCCAGATCTTCGGCGTTTGAACTGATGATTTCCTCGCAGGCGGTTGCGTCGTTAAACGGTAAGACCAGGACTTCCTCGGCGATGGCTGGCGAGAGTCCAGCGGAGGACGGCACGGATCTCGGTCGGTGGGCCGGACCGAGATCTGGCCCCAGCGGTGGAGCATGGCTGATCAGTGCATATTCGCTCACCCCATGGTAGGCGCCTTCAAATCTGGCAATCTTCCGTTTGCCGGTGAAGGCTTTGGCGGCTCTTGTCGCATTCAATACCGCCTCCGTGCCCGAACTGCAGAAGCGAATCCGCTCCAGGGATGGCACACGCCCTCGCAGCAACTCGGCCATCTCGACTTCAAGGGCGGTCGGCCGAGAGAACGCTGTCCCCTTCGTGAGTTGGGCCTGCAGGGCATCAACGATTATTGGGTTGGCGTGACCTAAAATTAAAGCCGTATTGTTGTTGACAAAGTCCAGCAAACGATGACCATCCAGATCGATAAGATGTACCCCTTCGCCACGACTAATGTAAATAGGGAACGGGTCCATATATGCCCCGGTCCGGGTATTCCCCCCCGGCAATGACTTTTTGGCACGCTCAAACATTTCCCGCGAGCGTGGGTTGTTGGCGACATATTCAGCGACCAAGCTTTCTAGAACCTGTTGCTTCACCATCTTTCACCTCTTCTGATTTCAAATGGGTTTTCACGGCCGGTGGCGACATCAAAACGGTTAACCGTTTGTTATGAGTTGTCTGAAAGTCAATGTTTTTCCGCCACCGGTTGGACATGGAATTGGTTCAAAAACCGTTGTATCCTCTTGACAGGACAGGAGGCGTTGCCGTCAGATCGGACAAACGATACCTCAGGTTGCCTCGGAAGTCAAGTGACGTTCAGCTTGAAAACGGTTCACTCACGCGCTAAAACGGCCCGAGCGGCCTCGGCAGATTGTATCCGCCGGACGGCGCCAGCCCTGAGCAACGCCACATCGCCTTGCGACAACTCGATTCTCAATCCGTCAATGGTCAGATGTAGGCTTCCTCCCATAACCAGCCAATGCTCGTTGTGGGAAAGACACGATTCGTCAACACTCTCGCCGGCGTCAAATGCGATCAACCGCATCTCGCGTAACGGACAACGGGTTCCACGGTTAGGAAAATCGCCACTGTTGCGATCGCCAGGAACGACAAATCCCGGGACCGTTGGCACTGGCGGTCCCGCTTCTTCGACCAGGACGTGTGTGGGACGTTTCTGCCGCTCAAGACGGGTAACGATGGCGTTGTTTTCATAGTCCGTAAACATCTGAAATTGGTGAACAACGCCCATCGGGGTATACACGACCGTATTCGGCGTAATCTCAAAACGTTGTCCATCCAGCCACACCTCGCCGCGTCCGGCGGTGAAAAGCCAGAACTCATCGTTGTCATGGTAGTGCGGCTCCACGCCTGTGCCGATGCGCTGATTTGGAAAATGGCGAAACGCGCTGATTGCCGTCCAGGCTGGATAGACCTCCTGTTCCCAGTAGATGTTGTTTGAATTCTCCGACCGAATGGTATAGTTGTTATTCTGGATGATCATGCGTTCACCTCTGTGCCTTCCTGACTCCTTGGCGTCGGCGCTTCCGCTTTGCCAGCCTGGATGTACATTTCACAGAGATAGTTCAGTTGTCTTCGTCTGACCTATCTTTGAGCTGCGCCTGAAACTCTTTCTTAAATTTCCCCACTTTAGGATGGATGACCAACTGGCAATATGGCTGATTGGGATTCAGCAGATAATAATTTTGGTGATACCCTTCCGCCTCATAAAAATTGGTAAACGGTACAATCTCCGTGACGATGGGATTCGGCCATAGTCCGGAAGCATCCGTTTCTTTCTTAGATTTTTCTGCGATGGCTTTCTGTTCCTCACTGTGATAAAAAATCGCGGAACGGTATTGGGTGCCCATATCGGCGGCTTGTCGATTTAGGGTCGTTGGATCATGTGTCCGCCAGAAAACATAGAGTAGGTCTTCAAACGAAATCACTTCCGGCGCAAAGGTAATCTGCACCACTTCCGCATGTCCGGTGGTTTCGCTGCAAACCTGTCGATAGGTTGGATTCTCAACGGTGCCGCCCGCATAGCCGGAAATCACCTGATGCACGCCTTTCAGATCTTGAAAGATGGCTTCGACACACCAGAAGCATCCGGCGCCGAGCGTTGCTGTTTCTAATTTGCTGGTCATCCTTCCCTCCATTGTTCTAGAGTGAGTAAAATTTATAAGATTTTGTGATAGTCAGAAAGATGGTTGACACGGACTGCTGTCATCCTTTGTCGCTAATATTATAACCCAAGTTCGATAGTTCGGCATCGATAAATGAACCCGACTGGGATTCACTTCCTCACATCGAAACGTGAAAAATTCTGGTCAGAGTGAAATCAAGGCATTGTGGCGTCATTTACAGTTTCCCACCGTTGATTGCCAGCGGCAGGTACGCCGCGGTCAAAAAAGAGTCTTGACACGCATCAGTAAACCTCGTAAAATCTAAGTTTGACACACGCAAACGGGCACACGACCTTGTCAAAAGGAGTGAATATCATGGAAGCATCCGCTCACCCCATACCACGTGGAGATCGCCGCGTCATCTACGTCAGTGATCCCTCAAGCATCGCCAGTCGCTATCTGCCCGACCCGGTTTCTGTTTCAGATCTACGGCACTGGGTGGATGACCTGGCCGATAGCGAGATCGACACCTTCGTCCAAGAAGTGTACACTCAGGCATGGACCGTCTATTGGCGGGGCGACAAGTTCGATTACGATGCACGTCCGCAACATCGACGCTTCCTTCGCTTGCTCGATGCTGGCGTTCAGCCGCTAGATGTGCTAATTGAGCAGAGCCACCGGCGGGGTCTCGAATTTATCGCCGGTTTCCGCATCAATGACAACCACGCCCATGTGTCGATTGCACAGGGGGTCGGTGAGGGCGGTGGCTTTATTGTCGAAAATCCGCAATTTCAGATTCAAGAATCTCCGCCGGGGGATTTCTATCAACTCAGCTCACCGCTCGATTTCACATTTGCTGAAGTGCGGGACTTCATTTTCTCTGTCATGACAGAGGTCGCCCAGCGGTTCGATGTGGATGGGTTGGAGATGTGTTTCCGTGACCACGGATACTTTCCGCCAGGAACAGGTCGCGCGCGGCAACCGTTGATGACCGAGTTGGTGCGCCGGATTCGTACCATGCTAAACGAGCAGGCTGCGGTCAAGGGAAAGAAGCTGCTTTTGGGGGGGCGCGTGAACCAGACGCTTGACGAATGCCATAGTCAAGGGCTCGATGTCCCAACCTGGATCAGCGAGGGGCTCATCGATTATGTGTGTCCCCAAGATACGATGTACGCCGACTTCAATGCGCCCTATGCGGAATTCGCCGCGCTGACCCGGGCATCGGACTGCATGCTCTATCCGGCCATCCTTCCCTGGAGCAGCTTCCGGGCGAGATGGCGGCTGGCCCAAGAACCCATGACGCAGGCGAATCGGCGCGCTATGGCACAGAATCTCTTTGGTGCCGGGGCGGATGGCGTGTCGTTTTACAATCATTTCGAGGTTATGCACGGCAGAGGCGGGGCGCATACGCCCTTTTATCCGATGGCGCTGCACGACTTCCACGACTTGAAAACTCCGGCGCGTATCCTGCAGGGGCGCCGCCACTACATCTTTGACCCCACTTGGGGCGGACATACCGGCTTTGGCGAGGATCGGACGGCTACCGGCGCCATCAAGGCGAACAAAGTGGTTCTGCGCCGCTCGGTCCCGAATGCGCATGGCGAGTACGTTTTTCGCGTCTATGAAGATCTGAGCCAAGCGCGAGCAGTATCACTGCTATTTCGTGGATTCCACATGACTCCAGCCGACCAGATCGCTGTTAAGATTAACGGCACGCCGATTTCCCCCGACACGATCCGGTGCCGGGATGACGAGATTCGAGTGGACTTCCGGGGCATCGTCGATCGCGACAGCTTCATGTCCGCCTTGCAGGTTGGCGGTTCGGAAGAAAACGCCTGGGAACTGCTGGCGCCCGCTCCCAGACGACCATTCTCCACCTGCTGGTTCGCGCTGAAGGCGCCACCGGCGGTGTATGGTGAGAACCGACTGACCATTCAGCTCATCGACAGCGATGGGGCTGCACAGGAGGACATCGTGATCGATGAGATCGAGATCTTGGTGATTCCGTGACGATCGTGTGTCAGAGCCGATCCGAAACGCGCATCCCTACGAAACTATCGACAACATGAAGGAGATACCGATGCTAACAGCGGAACAGAAATCCTATTTCGACACCTTTGGCTTTCTCTTGATGCGACAGTACTTTCCACCAGATGAGATCGCCACGATTACCCGTGAGTTTGACAAAGTGATGACCGAAGATCGGGGCGGCAAACCCTTCGCTGGCGTGGAACAAGGCGTGGTCACCATCGTTGAGCAGAGCGCACTGCTGACACAAATGGTCGAAGACGACCGAATTTATAAGGTTATCGAGGAATTGGCGGGGCAAGGGTTTATCTGGTCTGGCTCCGAGGGCAACCTCACCGCCCACAGCGAACACCGCTGGCACGCGGATCGACCGGGCGTGGCCGAGGTCGATTACATGCGGGTGAAGATCATGATCTATCTGGACCCGGTAACGAAAGAAAGGGGCTGCCTGCGCGTGATCCCCGGATCCCATCGCCTGCCGCTTCATACCGATCTTCAGCCGCTAATCGCCCAAAAAGAGGATTCCTGCCAGAAGACCTTCGGGGTTGCTGGGGCAGATCTGCCGTGCTTTCCGCTGGAAGCCCAGCCGGGTGACGTTGTCTTCTTCAATCACTGTCTCTGGCACGGCATGTTTGGCGGTTGGGCGGGGCGCCGGTATATCGCTCTGAAATTTGCCGCTCTACCCACGACCGGTGCGCACATGGCTTCTTTGCAGCGTTGGTCGCCGTATGCCCTGAAACCTGATGCCGCGTTTGTCAACAGCGATCGACCGCGGATTCGAGGCATGATGGAAAACATTCCGGGGTTTGAATCGAAAGGGTAATGGCGCCAATCTGGTTGGCGGTTTCGGCGCGAATGTCTAGAATGTCGACTCATGTTAAGAATCAGTGCATTCAAGGAATTTGGTACGATAGCGTTTATCCTGTCCCTGTGTGTGACATCACTTTGGGCGGGGACGTTGCAGGATGACTTTGACGATGGAAACATCGACGGCTGGCGGCGGACGTTGTTGGGCGATCGCCAGACGCAATGGTCAGTCAGAGACGGGGAGTTGGTGAGTATCTCACAAAACATCTGTCCGCCGGACATCGCCAGTGGTTTGGCCATTGGTGAGATGACGTGGCAAAATTACCAATTTTCCTGCCAGTTCAAGATTGAACGTCTTTTTCGGGTTGACTGTGGGCGCGTAAATTTGGGCGTTGCCATCCGGAGTCGCGAGGGTCAAGTGTTGAATGAGATCGCCTTTGGTGTGAATTCCAAAGATGGTGTGGCCTGGCGAGCGGTTTGCGGGACAAATATCGCCGGCAAATGGAAAAGGCTTCACCAGGGCCAGGTTGACATTCAGCCGAAGCGATGGCATACCCTGCGAGTGGAAGCCAATGAAAATCAGCATCAACTGCATATCGATGATCGGCTGATTTGTCGTTTTCAGTCGGATTTGCCCAAAAAGGGGCGCGTCTTAGTGTGGGGCGGCAATGGTGAAATTCACTTTGATCATGTTGTCATTACCGGCGATGACATTCCGAATCTGAATCTCAGTCCGTTATCGGCCTCACGCGCTGGACACCTTGCCACGACCTGGGGACGGTTGAAGCAGTTGCATGTAACCAATCTCAAACTGTCGGAGGACGAATTATGAATCTCGTTTTTGTCGGATGCGAATATGCGGGAAAATCGACGTTAGCCGCAGAGGTTATGAAATGGGCTGAAAAGACTCTCGGCGGCACCAGCCATTTTCATGACCACTTCAGCGTCCCTTCGAGCGAACTCACACCTGAAGCTCAGGCGTCACTACTCACCCTTCACCCACAAGCCCTTGAGATGCTCCAACGGTACATGATTGAGTATCATATTTCGGAGGCGTTTTATCGCAATCCTGACCACAACCTCATGGGCTTGGTCATCGAGGAAGCGGTTTATGCTCCGTTGTACTATGGCTACGGCGGTAAAGATAGTGGGGCTCCATTCCGAAGCCCGGAGGGCCAGCGGACCGAGATGGCGCGGCGTACAGAGGAAAAGATGCTTCAGCGGGCGCCGGATACGGTGCTCGTCCTTTTCAAGGCAGCCTCAGCGGTCATTGCAAAGCGAATGAAGGAAAATCCGCACACTCACCAGATCGTGCAGGAACAGGATATTGAGTATGTCCTGAAACGGTTTGAGGCGGAATTCGAAGCGTCTTTGATACAGAAGCGGATCGTCATCGATACCACGTCCGCGACCGTGGCAGAAACGCTGGCGGAGTTTGTCGAGAAATACGAACCGTACCATACCAACGCCGATCTCCTGCGGATTCGCAAACATCGGGCAGCGCAAAGGGATTGACGCTGATCCGCCCGTGCGTGCCCGCCCCGTTACATCGACAAAACGGATGTCCTTCCCGTTCTTGGTTTCAGCTAAACCGCTCGGGGTTGAGCGCGCTCAGATCGATTCCAGGTTTTTCATGCATGACGAGTTGAGAGACCAGTTGACCGGTGATGGGCCCTAATGACACGCCGATCATGGCGTGCCCGGTGGCGATGGTGAGGTTATCGTATCGGCTGGAACGCCCAAGGAAAGGGAGCCCGTCCGGCGTACAGGGCCGGAGACCCCGCCAGATCTCGATCAGTTCCAGATGCTCGACATCGATATCCGGCAGATAATCGGACACCGCGTTTTCAATGGCACGCACGCGACGTCTATTGATTGAGAGGTCGAGCCCTGCCAATTCGAGCGTGCCGGCGAAGCGAAGCGTCTCGCCCATGGGCGTCACAGCGACCTTGGCCTCGGCCAAGGACAACGGTATGACCGGACATTTTTCCGGGCGTTTCACCGTGATGCTATATCCTTTGGCAGGCTGGATGGGGAGTTCGAGCTGTAAGTCCTGGGCAATGCCAGCAGACCAGGAACCGCCAGCCAACACCACCTCACTCGCAACAAAGTCGCCGCGGGTCGTCCGGACAGTCTTCACTTGATTGCCCAAGGTTTCAAAGCCCAGCACCTCCGTGCCAGGTCGGATGTCCGCCCCCTTCTTCTCAATATGTTGGGCCAGTTGTCCGACAAATCGCGCCGGAATCAGATGAGCGTCTTGTGGATAGAACACGCCACCGACGACGTTCGCCCGGACGTTGGGTTCAAGCTGGTGGATGTCTGTAGGGCTGAGGACCTGGGTCTGAATCCCGACCTCCTCCATCAAATGGGCTTCTTCGACACCGCCCTTCAGGCCCTTTTCGGTCTTGAAAATCATCAGCAGACCCCGCTTCTCGAAACCGAATTCCAGGTCGTCAAGTGTAGCCAACTCCTCAAATAGCTGCAGACTGGCGAGCGCGAGATCGCGAAGGATCGGCATGGACTTTCGCACATGACGTTCGTTGCAGGCACCGCGGAACTTCCAGAGCCACTTCAAAAGCTCACGATCTAAACGAGGTTTGATATAGAAAGGACTTTCCGGATTCATCATCCATCGCAGCCCTTTTTGGATAACCCCCGGCGCCGCCAGCGGCACACTATGGCTGGGGACAAGCAGGCCCGCATTGCCGTAGGAACTGCCGGAACAGACCTCGCCCTTCTCAACCACCGTAACCTGTCGTCCCTGCTCGGTGAGATAGTAGGCGGAGGAGATGCCGACCACCCCGCCACCAATAATCAGGATTTCCGATTGATGTTTCATGGGAACCTCCACGCTCCTTTTGGCGATGACCTAACTCTTATCGTTCGTGCTTGTCAACACGGGTTAGGGAATTTAACCCCGGCATCCGGCATATCTAGACCTCGTAAGCTTGCCACGTCCCCAGGCAACCGTGCCCCCGACGGACATGCAGCACGCCTTCCGCCGGTTCGGCGATGTAACCGGAGATCGAATGCATAGCTCTTTCCCCATGCCGGCAGATACCGCCCGGATCCCCCTGGTGGTCGGCAAGAATACGCTTCATCGTCTCCGCCGTAATTTCGCCCCAATTCTCTTGAACCAGAATCCGCATGCGGTCCAGTCGTGGGCAGGAATCCGCCAGGGAATTAGTTTCATAGTCTGCAAACTGAGGGGTCAAGTAATGGTTGGCGTGCAGACGATGGTCCGGATGCTCATCTTCGAAGCGGGCAATGCCCTCGGGGCGAATCTCTACGTCGCCGATTTTCCCTTCGCCGTCGCACATTACGACGTTTGCCGCTGAGCAGGTCCGGTGACGTTTCAGTAATTTCACACAGTCTTCGATCGTTCGCTGCTCCAGCATAACGCGTTTCAGGGGATAGTGCGGAAGCCCCGGCCGCCACTGGTAGTCATACAAGGCGTTAGCGAAGTGCGCCAGACCGTACTGGTTCATGCCCGAATAACCAAGCTGGCCGGCAAAAGTGAAGATCAGGGCTCTGGGACGGCCATCGGCCGGCTTAACGTGCAGCAGGATGGCGACGTCAGCGTATTCCGGTTCCAGGTCTTGGTTCTGGCCTGCTAGAGGGCTGCCGTTAACTGTGGCTGAGCCGGTGAGCGCGAACCCCGTGCATCCGCCCTCGTGCAGGTGGCCAGCTTCCGCGCGAGCCTGGCAGAGGACTGCCTCCTCAAAACTTATGTCAGCCCCATCGGCGAGCCCCCGGACCTCCTCCACAAAGGCGGGGCTGAGCGCCTCCATCATCGGGAGAAAAGCGATGGCGTTGTGGCACAGCCAATCTCTCGGTTTACCGGTAAGTTTCTCTATCCATAACATGTATTTTTGAATTAAGTCGGCAGCCTGGGCGCCATGCTGGTAACCCATCTGATATGAACCGCCCAACACTTCAATCACGGGAAATGTGTGGTTTGTCATGTCGTCTCCTTAGAGCGAATCAAGGTGTTTACAGACAATGCCATTCTATTTTGGACGAGATTCGCGGCGGCGTCAAGGAAAAAACGAGCCACTGATTGTTGTTGGCGTTGTGAAAAATCCCTCCAGGTCGTTTTTGCGGTTGACTTGGATTGGACTTTCCGATAAAATGAGGAAGGTTTTGATGGCGATACATGCCTCCGCCCAGTAGGAAAAACGGGTGGGAATTACTAGACAGGAAACGTGAGAGGTTTACGTGTGAATGGGAAGGAGAAACGCTGATGCCAAGGAGTCATCGCCCCTCTGTGCAGGGGAAACGGTATGTTGTGTCGTCGGTTCATTATCTCGCGACGATGGCCGGTGTTCGCATCCTCGAAAGTAGCGGGAATGCGGCCGACGCCGGTGTCGCGACAGGGATTTGTATCAATGTACTTCAACCGGGATTCACTCATTTTGGTGGCGTTGCGCCGATTATTTACTGTCCGGCGTCGGGCCGTCCTGTCGAAACAATCAGTGGTCTGGGGCGTTGGCCCAGAGCTGCGAGCATCGACTCCTTTCGTGAACATCACGATGGGGACTTGCCCGCCGGAATTCTGCGAACCGTCACGCCAGCGTCGCCCGATGCGTGGCTGACGGCGCTGGCGCGATTCGGTACAATGACCTTTGAACAGGTCATCCAGCCGGCGCTAGACTTGACTGAAAATGGTCATCCGGTAGATGGGCAATTTTACGAATTTGTCAACGGCGGCGATGTGAAAGCGTCGCCATCGACGGCCGAGGTGTTCAACCCCGGTGGTGACGTTCCCCAGATCGGAGAAATCTTTGTCCAGAAAGATCTGGCGAACACTTTCAAACGGATGATTGAAGCCGAGCGCCGGGCCGCTGGCGATCGCCGGGCCGGAATACAAGCCGCACGCGACCTGGTCTATAAAGGTGAAATCGCCCACGAAATCGCCGATTTCTGTCAGCAGGAGGGCGGTCTACTGACGTATGACGATCTCGCCGCGTTTTCGGTTCGCGTTGAGCCGCCAGAGCGCATCACTTACAAAGGCTATGATGTTTACAGTTGCGGCCCCTGGTGTCAAGGTCCCACACTGTTGATGGTACTGAAAATCCTCGAAGGGACAGATCTGAGCGGAATGGGCTATGGTTCAGCAGACTATCTGCACACAATGATTGAGGCCCTCAAACTGGCTTTTTCGGACCGAGAAGCTTACTTCGGCGACCCCGATTTCGTGCAAGTGCCCATGGCGGGATTGCTGGACGAACGATACGCCGAAGAAAGGCGAGGGGCAATCGACCCACAACACGCTGCCCCCGATATGCCGCCGCCGGGAAATCCATGGCCCTTCCATCCAGAGCCGCGTGGGGCAAATGGCCCATTTCCGACTTTAGATCCGGATCGCCCCCAGCCGGATCGACTATCACACTGGGAGAGCGATACCAGTTATCTCTGCGTGGTTGATGAACAGGGCAATGCGTTTTCAGCAACGCCATCGGATGTGGTTGGGTGGTCACCGGTCGTTCCAGGCTTAGGGTTTCCCATTTCAGGGCGTGGCACGCAGACATGGCTGGATGCGAGTCATCCTTCCGGCCTTCAACCGTGGAAGCGCCCGCGACTCACACCAAACCCCGCCCTGGTCCTCAAAAATGGGGCCCCGTTTATGCCTTTCGGCTGCCCGGGTGGAGACGCGCAGGTTCAAGGGATGCTGCAAGTCTTCCTCAACATTATTGAATTTGGGATGGAGCCGCAGGAAGCGATCGAGGCGCCCCGCGTCGTCAGTCACAGTTTTCCCAATTCGTTCTGGCCGCACGGTTCTCGGCCCGGCGAGGTGGCGATCGAAGCTCGTGTCGCCCAGCAGGTGCGAGACGCTCTCAGAACTCGTGGGCATATTGTCGAAGATGATCCGGAGTGGAGCGGTGGGGTCAGTCGTGTCTGCGCGATCACTGTTGATTCTGAGACCGGTACGCGGGTTGGAGGCGCCGATCCACGGTCTACCTCGTATGCCATCGGGTGGTAAGTCCGAATTATACCGTGATTCCTGTTATCAGTTCCGCCTGATCCGGAGGCGAATAGAAGTAAGAACCGTACTTCCACTCGCCAATATCGCCGATCAGCCGTTGTTGTCGCGGCGTACACCTTGCCAAAAGTTCCGGCGACGCTTTTTCATAATCGAACGCACGCATACATTGCTGGACATAGCAATAAATCAGCGTTTTGCGTGGCGTATCGGATCTGTTTGCCACGAAACCGTGCCACATCGGGTGCGGAAAAATGGCCACGTCGCCAGCATTCACACACAGTTGCAGCGCTTCGGGGATATAAGGTCCCTCCTTGAATCCCCCTTCGGGGAAAGGCCGATTGTGACTGCCGGGGACAAGCGTGAAGTTACCCATATCCGGCGCGGGGAGATCGGTTAGAAAATATTGGAGCTTGATCTGCAGCGGAATACTGCTTTCGGCCATCCGCATCTGTCCCATTGCCTGCCCACCGTCTGTGTGCAACATCCCTTTACCTTCAGGATCTGTTGGCCGGATGACTACCTCAGACATGCTCAACCCGATGTAAGGTCCCATCAGCTCCAGCACAACCGGGAATGTCACCGGATGGTCCATCAATTCGACGAAAATATCGTTCTCCTTCATGACGTTTCGACGATCAAGTCCAGTATTGGGTTTCACATCGGGCTGCTTGAGGTGTTCCTCATACATCTGATCGACAACGGCCGTGAGGTTCTTAATTTCCTCTGAGGAGAGTGCGTCTTTGAGGACCAGATAGCCATCTTCCTTCCATTGGCGCTTCTGTTTGTCAGTTAAAACACTTGTTTGTCCTTCAATCAAAACAGTTTCCATGATGACCTCCGTCAAGAGTTTCAGAGGGTAAGTGTGATAGTCGTCCAATCCAAAAATCTGGCTAAACCGGTTAAGGCTAATCTTTCACGCGCTGCCATCGCAGCACCTGTCGCGCGTGCTCCGACAGGCTTTCCCACAGATCTCGGGGAAAGTGCGCCTTGGTGGACTCATGCTGCCACCGGCTGAACAGCCAGGGACGGCAGAACGCCATACAGAGTTCGTCACGGGCGTGGTCTGAGCGATTGGGGGTACCGCGATGAAAGGCACGTCCATCCTGCACCCAGAGCGAGCCCTTTTTGAGATTGAGCCGGATGGGATAATACCGGCCACGGCGGTTCGCGCCCTTGCCAAAAACAGTGTCCAAATCAGTGGGCAAGTCGCTGTGGGCCACGTACTGCGTGCATGGAATGACTTCGAAACTCCCATTCTGTTCGCTCGTGTCTACCAATGGGAACTTGACACCCACGGCGTACACCGGCGTTACCACACCCGGGAAGAGGGCGCCGCCGTCGTCCCGATGCCATTTCTGATAATCTGTTCCCGGCAGGGGAATGTTCGAGTCAAAGTGCGACCAGACGTAGTCTGGCCCCAACGCCCGTTCAAGAAACTCGACTAGCGCGGGGTGCTCGAAGATCTCCGGATTGACAAACGGCCGCTCGAATGGCACCCGCACGTTATAGCGGAAACGACCGCGGCTGGGATGCTCGCCCTGCCGCTGAATGTCCCGGTCTCGAATGGGTATCCACGCCTCGCGAATCCGGTCAATTGTCTCCAATGGAATGAAGTCTTCAAAAACGGTAAACCCGTTGATCCGCCATTCCTGCAGGAGTTGCTCAATGTCATATGTCGTCGTTTGGCTCATAAACATCGTCCTTTCGCATCGACTGGAAAAAGAAGAATGGAAGGAACAAAGGAAGTACCCCTGTCCTT
>JAPUIP010000178.1 GCA_027296925.1 Candidatus Poribacteria bacterium
GGCGCAAACCCTGATGCTGACTGGGATTACAGACACTTTTATGTCGAATCAAACCCCAGTCCATTCGCTCTCAATGGGTCACGCGTGACCCATCACTCAATTTGGTGCTCCTTGAGCTTGCGATAGAGGGTTTTCCGACCAATCCCCAACGCCTTCGCCGTCTGTCCCCGATTCCCCCGATTTTGCCGCAACGCCTCCAAAATGATCTCCCGTTCCAGCGACTGCTGCGCTTCCTGGATGGGTGTCAGCAACGCTTCGAGGAAACCCTGGGGGTTGCCTTGCCCCTGGTATTCCAGCGACAGATTCCGCACATCGACAAAACGCCCCTTGTAAAAAGCGACCGGTTCTGAATCGGCGGGCGAAGCAAGTGTATGCGCAAAGTGCAAGTGTTCCGGTTGGATCGCCGCTCCGCCGCTTTCAATCATCGCACGCTCAATGATGTTCTTCAACTCCCGCACATTGCCGGGAAAGGGGTATCCCTCTAAATCGGAAATTGCCTCGGGGGTTAATATAGGCGGATCCATTGTCATTCTGGTTGCGCATACCCCCAGGAAGTGGTCTGCTAACAGCGGAATATCTTCCGGATGAGCCCGTAGTGGTGGGACGGCAATCGTGAACTGCGCGAGCCGAAAGTAGAGATCTGGACGAAACGTGCCGGCCTCGATCTTTGTCCGGAGGTCGGTGTTGGTGGAAGCCAAGACCCGGACATCCATGCGTCTGCCAGTCATCGCACCGACCGGTGTGACCACACCATCTTCCAGGACGCGCAAGAGTTTGGTTTGGATTTCAACGGGCATCTCCCCAATTTCGTCGAAGAACAACGTCCCGCCGTCGGCGAATTCAAAGTGGCCTGTCCGATTCGTCGTCGCTCCCGTAAACGCGCCATAAACATGCCCGAAGAACGCTGACTCCGCCAGATAAGCGGGAATGGCCGCGCAGTTGACCGGAACGAATGGACGGGAAGCTCTTGGACTCTCAAAATGAATCGCCCGGGCAATCAGTTCCTTGCCGGTCCCACTTTCGCCGGTAATCAGAACCGTAACCGTGTCATTATTCTTGAGCCGAAGAATGGTCCCAATGATGTCTTGAATTGCTTCGCTTTTCCCGACCAGGCTATCAATTTCCCGGAGTTCCGTCCTACCGGAGGGACTCGTGGAATGCTGCTCCGCCACATCCCGTTGTTCGCGGAGAAGGGCTTGATAACGCTTTGTTCGCTTGATGGATTCGGCTAATTCGGGCAAAGAGATCGGCTTGGACAAAAAATCATGGACCCTATTTGGAAAGGGCATCAAGCTCGATCTCCATGTCGCCATATCCGGTGATCATGATGACCTCGGTGGCGGGGGACGCTTCTTTCATGTGTCGCAGAAGGACCAAGCCGTCAAGTTCCGGCATCCGGAAGTCGGCGATCACGATGTCCGCCGGTTGTTCGTCGAATGCTGCGAGGCAGTCATGGCTATTGTTATAAGTACGGACGTTATAGTCCATCGGTGTGAGATAATCGGCTATCATTTCTGTGATGGAAGGATCGTCATCAACAACCATAATAGAAATAGAGCGTTCCCGTGATTGTTGCTCCATATGATCGCTCCTTGTCGTGATGGGTTCATTTCAACTGCAACGCGGCTGTGCATATCGAAATTTCTCAAATCGCCTATGGACCATCGACAGGCGATTGGCCACCCGCTCTGGTAGAAGTGTGAAATGAACTGGCATCACCCCATGAATTGGGGCTCACGATTTTAAGTTGCAGGAAAACAACCTTCAATAGGCAAATCCCATGCCAACACGCTGTCATTCGATTTCGATTGGAGCAAACCCTGATGCGGACTGGATTTCAGCCGCTTTCGGTCTGCGTCAAAACTGAATATCTTCGCCCCCAATGGGGCAGCTATACCCCATTGAAAACGCCTTTCTCGGGCACAAAACGGCAAAAACACAGCCACCATCGGACAAAACCCCTGGGGCATCGATGCCCTAGAAAAACATCGTATATTGCAAGTTCTCGATCGTTTTCGGCTGCATTTACATCCCCCAAACCTGCTTGCTGTCTGGATTTGAAAGCGAAATTTCGTGCCGCTGTGCTATAGGGTATCTATGCCCCATTAGACGGCACCTTAATCCGGTGCTCCTGGATCTTCCGATAGAGCGTTTTCCGATCAATCCCCAATGCTTTGGCGGTCTGTCCGCGATTCCAACCCTTTTGCTGCAGCGCTTCAAGAATAAACTGCCGCTCCAGTGCCTTCACCGCCGGGGCAAGCAACGCTTCCAGGGACGCCTGAGAAGGTTTCTGGGCTTGATATGCCAAAGGGAGGTCTTGCCAATCAACAAAATCTCCCTCGCAAAGCGCAACCGCTTGATGGATGACTCCCTCTAATTCGCGCCCGTTGCCTGGCCAATCGTGGGCACATAACGACGACCAAACCGCAGGCGAAATCCCCAACAGCGCCTTTTGGTATTCCTGCGTGTACTTCTTCAAAAAATGCTCACCGAGGACGAGAATATCCGCTCTTCTCTCTCGCAGGGGTGGCACTTCGAGAGTAAATCCATGAATCCGGTAGTATAGATCTTCCCGAAATTCAGCTTCCCGGACAATGCCTCCCAAATCGCGATTCGTCGCGCAGATGAGACGAAAATCGGCAGTAACCGATTTCGTACTGCCAAGCGGTTCCACCTGTCTCTCTTCAAGGGCTCGTAGCAATTTGGGCTGAAGGGTTTTCGGCAATTCAGCAATCTCATCTAGAAATAGCGTACCGGCATGTGCCAGCGCAAGCTTGCCCGGTTTCCTCGTGTTCGCCCCGGTAAAGGCGCCGGGCTCGTACCCGAAAAGCTCACTTTCTATCAAGTTTTCTGGAAGGGTGGCACAGTTGATGGCGACGAAGTTACCCCCATAACGCTGGCTCTTCTCATGCGCCGCTCGCGCTAGCAGTTCCTTGCCTACTCCACTTTCGCCCAACAGCAAGATATTCAGATTCGTCAGAGAAACGATCTCAAGTTGCTTTAAGCGGGTGATCAGTGGTGGATGCCCACTTTGAAATTCTCCAAAAACGTACGGCGTCGGATACTCCCCAATCGCTTCCTCTTTTATCACAGAAAACTTAACTGTATAACCGGCGCTCGGAGGCTGTTCTGTCAGATACCTCTGTTCAAGGAGAAACGCTTGATAATGCCTTGTTCGCTTGAGGGATTCGGCTAATTCAGGTAAAGAGATCGGCTTGGACAAAAAATCGTGGACCCTATTGGAAAGGGCATCACGCTCGATCTCCATGTCGCCTTTTCCGGTGATCATAATGACCTCAGCTGCGGGGGATGCTTCTCTCACGCATCGCAGGAGCGTTAAGCCGTCAAGTTCCGGCATCCGGAAGTCGGCGATCACGATGTCCGCCGGCTGTTCGTCGAATGCTGCGAGGCAGTCATGGCTATTGTTATAAGTCCGGACGTTATACCTCAATGGTCAAACGAAATCTGACGATTTTCAAATGGATTGATGGTAATTTACCAAAGTCAAATTATTTCCGTGATGGAAACGTCGTCATCAACTACCATAATAGAAATAGATAATTCAGGTGATTGTTGCTCCATTTGATCTTTCCTTGTCGTGATGGGCTTATCCATGAGTCGTTTCAACTGGAATGTGGCTGTTCATATCGAGATTTTTCAAACTGCCTACGGAATGATCGACAGACGATTGGCCACCCGTTCAGATAGAAATGTCCTCAAAAGTATATTGA
>JAPUIP010000179.1 GCA_027296925.1 Candidatus Poribacteria bacterium
GAAGCACATAAGTAAGTTCCAATTAGTTCTTTCGACTTTCTCTTGGACTCGCTACAAACGGGCTGGCAGCCTGCTTTTCGAGAAAATGGAACTTATTTTTTGGAACTTACTTATAATACCCATTTAGGATTGAAACTTCCCATTTGGCACAGCCGTTTCGCCCCTCTCTCTGTCTCCCCCCAACTTTGGGGGGAGATGCAGAGGGGGGCTTATCAAACACTTCAAATGGGAAATAGCAAGCCTAATCCAGTATAAAAGCCCTGTATCGGTCGATGCAGGGCTTTTTTCGGCCTAATTTTCGACATGAATCAGCCCAAAGTATAGATGGCAGAACTTTTGCACCCCCAAACGGAAGATCTACTGCGAATTGGTTGTGCGGTCACGAGTTCACCTAAAATTTAACCGCAATTAACATTATCGTAACAAAGATCTGTTATCATTCGTTTCATTTTTTTAGAGCGGATGGCGAGCCGCTAACAGGGGGGTGATGATGCGAATGGGCGAGTCTGCGAACGGGCAAATCAGCAAAAGGGGCCGGGTTGGAAATCGATGGAAATGGATGGAAATTAATTCCCTAGTTTCCACGTTTCCGCGTTTCCTTTTTTCCGCATTTCCCCTCTATCTCCTCCTCATCGGTCTCTCGCTTCCCGTCTCCGCTGACTTCTCGACGAGTGGTCGCGGCGTCTTATACACCATCGAGTCCCTCGACGCCGTCACCGATGCAGTGACCCGCCAACCCGACGGGAACTATCGGATTACCTCAAGCATCACGATTGCCAACCAAACCGGCGCGGATATTTTGCAGCTTACTCCTGGCGTTGCCCTGCGATTTACGCGGGGAAGTGGACTTCGGATCGAGGGAACACTCATCGCCGAGGGGACAGACGCTGCCCCCATCACCTTCACTGCGCTTGATCAAGAATGGGATGGCATTGTGTTCGGCGCCTCTTCCCACAGCGAGGCGAGCGTCATCGAGCATGCCCGCATCGAAGCCGCCCGCATCGGCATCTCCTGCGAAACCGCCTCTCCACGAATTGTCAATACCCACTTCAGCCAGTGCCGGACCTATGCGATTGCAATTGCCAGCGCCGACCCAATCATCCGCAGTAACCGCTTCTCCAACCACCGTGGCGCTACTGTCATCTATGCCGAGTCTGCGGCCCCGAAAATCATCGACAATGAACTGGAATTGAACACGTCTCAGACGGGAGTTGTCCTGATGACTTCCGATGCCCATATCGCGAAAAACCGGTTCGATGGTGGACGCAGCGCGATGAGTTGTCGCGATTCATCACCGAAGATTGAGGGCAACCTGATCACCGGTGCGGAAAGGGCGATTAGCGGTCTGCGATCCGACTTCACCATCTCCGGCAATCAGATCCTCGACAGTCCGACGGGCATCTATGCGGATGGGGGAGTGCCAACGATTCGATCCAATCACATCCGCAATTCCGCCGTCGCCGCCATCAGCATCTGGGACTCACCGCAAGGACAGATTTTGGAGAATCGAATCGATCAGAGCAAGATCGGGATATACAGCAAAGCGGCAAATCTCACCATCGATCAGAACCAGTTTGAAGGGAACGATTACGCGATCTACATTAAGGAGGGGACGGCGGCGATTCGTCGAAATACGATTGTTCAGAGTACCGAAGCTGGCATCGCGTTCTGGTCTGGAGCAAGCGGCGAGGTGATGGACAACGACATCCGTACCAGTCGTTACGGTGTTTACACGCAGAACGCCAGTCCGACAATCCGGCACAACCGGATCTCCGGCGGGGCATACGGGGTCCGCAGTCAATCCGCCTCCCCCCGAATTACTGACAACCAGATCACCGACGCCTCCGAAGGCGCAATCGGTTGCTGGGATTCCCATCCAGAGATTGAGGGCAACACCCTCACCGGAAGTCGCTACGGCATCTACTGTGATCGGGCTTCTCCGGTGATTTCGCGGAACACGATTACCGGTAGCCTCGACGCCGGGGTCGCGGCGTGGAACGGTTCCCGTCCAGACCTGCAGGATAACCTAATTTCAGGCGGACGCTACGCGGTGTTTGAAGAGTGGAAGTCGGCACGTGTCGAAGGTGGCAAGCAGGCGGGAAAACGGCCGGAGCCTGCGAGACAGGAGCGGATGGAAGTAAACGGACGAGACGATTGGAAGCAGGAAAGTAGCAAAGTGGAGAAGGTGAAGAAATGGGAGGGCGATACAGGGGAATTCGGCATGTCAACGAATCAACGGCCCGAACAGTTACAGAATCACCAATCCGCAATCGCCAATCCGCAATCGGCAATTTCTGAGCCCTCATCGCTTTTTAACGCAGATGAGCAAGAAGCGCTACGCCATGGCCAGCGCGCCAATCCATCAGTCGATAAACCGCGTCAGGTGACATATCAGTTGAATCAGAGTTCGTCGGACAATACGGCGATCGACGCAAGCCCCGCTGCACACAACCTCCCTTTGAGTGAAGCAGAGGGGCAATCTTTGCCGGCGCCACGCCAGCCGGCCGATGAGAAAAAACCGGCTTTAACCCATGGACAATCCTCACGGCTAATGTCGCTGGAAGCGATGTTGGCGGACAATTCAATCGACATCAACGATAAGATCGCCACGCAGTTTGAAATGGGACGGCTGCACTTCAAAGGTGGGAATTATAGTGAGGCGCTAGAAGCATACAATTGGATCGTCGCCCATGTTGATGAAAAGCAGGCGACATCGGCTTCGACGGAAAATAGAACCGGCGATCAGGAAATCGCGAATATCCATTACCATCAGGCGTTGAGCTATTATGAGTTGAAGGATTACGCCGCCGCGATCGAGGCTGCCCGGACCTGCCTTAGCCTGCAGCCGGAATCCGATGTCAAAGTGAGGGCGCAATACCTGATTGCGATGAGTGCGGCCCAGAACCGTTCAAGCGAAATGGCGGAGAACGCATTTCTGGAATTGGTCAAAGACCTTGAGAAATCCGGTGGAGATGAACACTTGCCTCTGCTCGCTTCTGCGCATTTTGAACTGGGACGGCTTGCGGTGGCGCACGGGGCGTACCGGGAAGCGATGGCGCATTACGCGAACGCGCTTTCTCACGGAATCGATGGCGTGCAACATGCTGAAATACTGTCGGAGCTTGGGTACTGCGCGGCACAGCTTGGCGAACGTGAAGCAGCAGTGCAGTGGTATAAAAAACTGATTGGGGATGCGATGGCGCACAGTGGATTGCTCGCTCCGGCATTTCTCGCGCTGGGCGATCTGCACAGGGAAGGGAAAGAGTGGGCGCAGGCAGAACCGTTTTACCAATCGGCTTTGCAGCACGCTGAGGCGGTCGATTTGGAAGACAACGTGCGCGGAGAGATCGCTTTCAAGCTGGCTGAGAGCCTGTATAGCCAGGCTCGTTTTTTTGAAGCCATCCCCGCCTTCGAGCGGGCAATTGCGCTCGATCCGGATGCGGTGTGGCACGCGGATGCCGCCTATGGGCTTGCGGCATGCCAATACGAAATGGAAAATTTCCAGGCAGCCCTTGATGCCTATCAACGCGCAGCAGATAGGTATACACAGCTTATCGAAGCAAACTCACCGTCATCGACATTGGTGCAGGCGCGAGAGCGATTCGCACTTTCTAAATTCCAGATTGCCGAAATTGCTGCGAGAAACGCCACGTCGGAACACGACCACGTCCAACTTCTCAACCTGTACCGCGAAGCCCGCCAAGCCAGCGGAGGTGTTGAAGATGACAGACTCAGATCCGCGCTGCAAAAGGATGCCCTCATCGGTGAAGCGAAGTCCGCTCAAAAGTTGGGATTCAGCGATACAATCAGCCAAACTGCTTTGACCCTCGCAGCGGCATCTCGCGGGGATGCGGTGGGTTTGATTCAAGCCGCAGATCTCCTCTTCGATCAGGGGAAATATCGATCGGCATCAGGATTTTACAGGCAAGCGATCGATCTCGCGGATAAGCGTGGAATGGAAGAGCGACAGGATGGGGGACTCGCGTCACAGCAATCCGCTATGGCGCATGGGTGGCTCCGTTTGGGCTTCTGTCATTTTCAATTAAGTCAACAGCATCCCACGCAACGCGATGAGAATTTGCGACATGCAATTGATGCTTACAATCACGCCATTGCCTATATGCAGTCAACAAGCGACAAACAACAGCCGCCAATGGCAGATGTCAATAATGCCCGCTACCACGCCGCAGTGGCCCACAAGCTGTTGGGGGAATATGAACAGGCAGTGCCACTCTTCGAGCAAGTCGTCGAGACCGACAAAACGGATCAGTTTCGCGTGCCGAGTTTACTCATACTTGCGGAATTATATGAAAATGCCGCGCGCTACGATGAAGCAATCCACACATACGAACAGGCGGCTTTGTCGCTCGAAGATCCAAAAGACCTCGCCTTCGCATTGCAACGCATGGGGGAGCTCTGCCGCCAGCAGGGAGATTACGATACAGCAATTCATCATTATCAAGAATTGCTGTCGCATTATCCTCAGAGCGAATACGCCGCGGCGGCACAATATTTCACGGGTCTGTGTTACGCCGATGCAGGGGAGGAGAATACAGAGTTCGCATTAGCGGCATACGAAAAAACTGTCCAGCACTATCCGGACTCCGAATTTGCGATTGATGCGCACTGGAACGCTGCGGCGGTGAGTGAACGCATCGGCCAGAGGGAGAAGGCACTTCGCCATGCGGAACAGATTATCGACAGGTACGAGCGTTCTGATGATGCACACGCGCAAGAGATTGTTTACTCGGCGAGGAATCTGGTTTGCAATCTGTTGCTCGCGGATGAAACGCGCGATCCGAATCGTACAGCGATGTTGACGCAACACCTCACGGCGATTGGCACTTCGCCGAATGCGACACCGGAATCGAAGGCAAATGCCTATTTTGAACTCGGCAATCTATACGCTCAGGCGAAGGATTACGAAACTGCACTGGTCGCCTATCAGCGGGCGAAATATGATGCTTCGCCCCGACTTCACACACAGATCGGCGATCAAGAGACAGCCATTTACTTTGTGCAAGGTGAGTACGACAAAGTTGTAAAGACAGGCTCGGATACGTTGCAGCGCATCGCCGGATCGACGAATCCGCAATCGGAGACTGTCGCGCATCTCCATTATCTGATCGGACAGAGCCAGATGCAGCGAGATCGCCCCGATGAAGCGGGTTCAGCGTTTCAAGAGGTGATTGCGTTAACGGAGGCTGGGGGCGAGATGAACGCCTACTCCCACTTCTATCTCGGTCAAACTCATCAACGCCGTGGACAAATGGATCAAGCCATCCCGGAATATCAGGCAGTGCTCTCAATAATCGATGTGGATGTCACTGAGCCGAAGCTGAGGGAGATTCGCGCGGAAGCCGCATCTCAACTGGCACACATCTATGAGGCTGAAGCGGGGGCTGCAGATTTCGACCGGACACTCAATCTGTATTCGCAAGTGAGCACGGCAGATGTCAGCCCTGAGTTGACGGCGGAGGCAATCTACCGGCGGGGGCTCATCCATCAGCGTCGAAACGCGCCGGACGAGGCAGCGGCTGAGTTCGCCCAACTTGTTGAGCGTTTTCCCAATAGCGCCAATTCTGAGATTCGCGCCATGGTTGAGGACGCCATCCTGCGCTTACCGAATCTGTCCAGCCAGGCGGGAGATGTGAACGCCGCCATCACGGCGGCAAAGGCGGCGCTGCAAATCGCTCAGCAAAAAGCGGACCCCCTGCTGCTAGCACAGACCCAATTCCAACTCGCCACGCTGCATTATCAAAGTGGCGTTCCAGAACAGCAGAAGGAGGCGGTGGAACTATTCAAAGCCGCTTATGCGAACGCCCGGCGATCCAAGGCGGCGGGCGGGGAGGTGGCCGCGCTCATCAATGCGGCGATGTTCCAGGCGGGACAGTCGGCTTATCAGATCAAAGACCTGCGCGGGGCGATTATGCCACTCAAGGATTTTATTGAGGCATTCCCCCAGGACGAGAAGGTGAACGCCGCTTATGAATATCTCGCCTGGGGCTACTTTACCCTCGCTGACAAAACGAAGTCTCGCAACGATCGCAAGATGTTATTCAAGTGGGCAGCGGAAGCCTTTGATCAGCTTGTTGCGCGAAATGCCAATCCAGACAAATCTCCGGAGTGGATCTATCAGTCGGCGCAAGCGCTCGCGCTGGCTGCGAAAACGACGAAGGCAGTCGCAGCCTATCAACAATTGGTAGACATGTATCCAGCGCACGGGCTCGCCGATGATGCGCTATACACAATGGGCGGGATGCAGTTTGGAGATAAGCGGTACGAAGAGGCGTTGCAAAGCTACCGGCAGTTGGTTGATCAGTATCCCAACAGTGAGTGGATTGATGAATCCCTGTACACGGTGGCAACCTGTTACGATAAGCTGAACCAGAGAGAGGACGCTCTGGAAACGTACCGAGCAGTGATTGAGCGTTTCCCCGATCAGGTCGTTGCAGCGAACGCGCAGGCAAATATCGGGCACGACTACTTTAATCGCAAGGAATATGCGGCTGCACTGGAGACATACAGAAAATTGACCTCTAAGAATTTCCCCGCAATGGATGCGAAAATGCGACGTGACGCCTACCGGTGGAGACGAGACACTGAAAATATCATGGCGCAATCCCCATATAAGGGTGCCGTTGCATTGCTGGCCAAAGCCGATACCGGCGCCGAACATCCATCTGACGAAGAGAAAAAGTATGCCCAGCAGGCCATCCAACAATTTGAGCAGCTTATCAAGGATTACCCGAACAGTGCTTATATTGACCACGCGCATGTTTCGATGGGAACGGCACATGAAATCCGGGCGGAATGGCAGGATGCGCTAAAAGCCTACAGCCGGTTGGAGGCGCGCCATAAAAAAAAGCCACCAACGGATGGGAATGTCCAAAAACTGCTCGGATATGCGCAAGAGCGGAGCGAAGCCATCAAGATCTTTCTGTTACAAAAGGAGAAGTTTGGCGGGTAATGAAATGAGGTCGTTGAAACTTTCTCTGGCGATTTGTCTTTGCCGAACGCAGATTCACGCAGATATGCGCCAATCAAAACGGAAACCTCAATTTGGAGAAGAATCTCACCAAACCCCCACCGGGTAGGCAACCGCGCCGGCGCCGTTTTGTCGCTATCGCTTTTGACGCATCCTGAAAATCTGCGTTCATCTGCGTCCTGACTCTTTCGAAAAGTTTCAATCCGTTCAATGTAAAACGCTATAGTGTATTGTGTGGTGCGTAAATCTGTTATGCTTGGCGTTTTACACATGACATTAAGGAGTTCCAAAATGTCTAACTATGCTTCAGCACGATTCAGTAAATTTCGCGGCACTGACAGTGGATTCTGGATGCAAAAGCGCAAACCGAAACCGCGGTATGTCTCTTCTGTAAAAGCGGGAGCCGTGCTGCCGGAAGTCACACAATCGCTGTCGGCAACACGGTGGCGCAAACCGAAATCCAAATACGCAAAGGTTGCCCTGGTGTCATCTCTCATCTTTCATTTCCTCATTGCCATTTACGTTGTCAATCACATCCGCCAACATCAGATGGAGAGCGGGGCTTTTGAGGAAGTCGTGATCGTTGAGATGGTCCCACCACCGCCTGTCAAGCTGAAGGTCCGTCCACGCGAAATTCCGAAAGCGGTGCCGGAAGTCGTCCAAACACAACAGAAAGCCCCATCAACGCTCACAACGCGGCTGGCGCGCCGAGCCCCTCAGCAGATTGCGGAAGTGCTTGTCAAGGGGCCAGAGGTGGTGCGGGAAAGTGTTGAGCTCCACCGTGACGCCCCCATTAGCCAGATCCTGCCTCAGGTCACAACCGCAGCGCGATTTGAAGCGTCGACGGAAACGCGACATACGATCGCGCCGCCGGTAATGACACCTACTGTGGTAGCTGCGCCGGGGCGTGGAATTGTCACCAACCGTGTCAGAGCCTCCGGTGGAAACGAGGGGCGCGGGTTATCTGACGTGAGTTCTTACGGCGCCGGCTTGCGCGGTGCGAGCGGCTTTGGGGATGGGCTGGGGGATGGATTTGATGATGTTGGCACAACGCCACCGAAAATCATTCAGATTGATCAGACCACCGACAAGCAGACGAACGATCTTTTCGGCATCGGCGAATATGTTGAAGAAGGGCGGCGGGAAAATACGCAGGAGGTCGTTTATGTGCTTGATGTCTCGTCGAGCATGACAGGTTCTAAGCTGCGCCTGGCGATCCAGTCCCTCAAAGACGCGCTGGGCATGCTTTATGAGGGCGATAGCTTCAATATCGTTACCTTCAATAAACACATTCGCACGTACGCTAAAACGCTGCTTCCTGTCAACCGCGACAACATTCACACGGCGCATCAGTTCTTAGATCGACTGCGGCCCCATTCAGGAACAGATCTGTGGGGCGGCTTGGAACGCGCATTAGAACTCGAAGCATCTACGGTCGTGCTCATTTCAGATGGGGATGCGAGTCGCGGCGTCACTGACTCGCATCAGATCGCGACGCTGGCTGCCGCTCGCAACACCTCCCACGCACGGATTATGACGATTGCGTTGGGACATGGACACTCGGACGACGGTGTTCGGCTGTTGAAACGCCTTGCAGACGATCATGACGGACAGTTGTTACTCATCGACTTGCGATGAGACCGTAAATCTCAAGCGCCTTTTGATCGATTACTTTCTAACTCCGTCATTACGCGCAAATTCAACAAACGGGTCATCGTGCCTCCGGCCGCTGGAATCAATCTGCCGGTGTCGTATATTTTTATGGCAGCGATGGCGGCATTGGCAATATCTTGAGGTTGCCCCGGTCGAAACATGAAGATGTATCCCTTTTTTGCCGCCTCCTCATAGTCCGGAATGCGAACATGTGCCAGATCGGTGTCGGTGACGCCAACTTCAATGCCATTGACTTTGATTCCCTCTTCTGCCAACCTTCCCGCGTAGACCGTCATGTCCATCTCCAGCCCGGCTTTGGAAATACAGTAGGCAGCGCGGTTATCGGAGGCGAGCGTGTCCGAAACGGACAGTGTATAAATGATACACCCACGAACCCCCGCTCGGATCATGTAATTCGCAACACGCTGGGTCAAAAAGTGTGGGGCTTTCAGGTTCGTATTGATGATGGTATCGAAGTCGGCTTCCGACTCCTGGAGGATGTCGGCAATCCGCGTAATACCGGCATTATTGACCAGAATATCAACTTGACCAAAAGCGTCCAGCGCGGCGTCGAGTAACCGCTGATGCTGCGCAAGGTCACTGACATCGGCTTGCAAGATCGCTGCTTTCCTACCGAGCGATTCAATCTCGCTCTGAACCTCCTCCGCTGCCTCACGGTTCCGGTTATAATTGACAAGGACATCCGTTCCCTGACGTGCGAGCTCGATGGCAATTGCCCGGCCGATTCCTCGACTCGAACCGGTGACAATCGCGCTTTTCCCTTCGAGCGAAACGTCCGTCGCGAAAAAACCGAGCTCTTGATTTGATTGCATAGAGTCTATCCTTTCTGTAACTTGCTGGCATTCCTCAACGTTTTCACGATAAGCTTCACTAATTCACTAAGAGGTTTCTCTGACTTTGGCCAGTGCGTATTTGAAGATAATCGCCCTGATCTCCTGGTTCATGCCAATAACCGCCACCCGCTTGCGTCAGAAGGCCCAGCCCGTCAGATCCAATCCATAAATTCGCCAAGAATAGAGGGCTACAAGTGCGACTCCGCGCCCAAGAGATTATCGCGTGAGGACGATTAAACCCGCTAAAAAATATGAAACGATGACCGCGGGACCAGCCTTCGCCGCCGCAATGCCGGGCAAGACAAACAGTTCTGCCCCAATCATCGCTCCGATGCTGACACTCAAGACCGACCAGAAACCGAGGCTTCGTTCAAGCGTTTTACGCATTATGAATTCCTTTTCCTCGATTCAGCTTAAAAGGCTGAGATAAGCGGATGCGACAATTCCGTTTCCGCTTTAGTAATAATCTTAGGACTTACGCACTGAACGCACGAACAAGGGAAGCTACCTGTGTATGCAACACGCACGACAAACCGCGCATCCATACATCTTGCGTAGCGTATCGGTTATGCGAAGTACGGGCATATAGATCACTACTACTGCCCGGGTTTGTGACTTGGTGGCTTGCATGGAAAAGCAAAATCCCCGTGTTCCGCACAAAGCGTTTGGGTGAGCACGGGGATGTCCCTATCGCACTAAAGCGTCGTCATCAACTTCCGGAATGCATTCAGTTGCGGTTGAATAATATGCGGTTCAGGGACCCTTTCGGTCAGGGCTTCCACGGTCTTGAGTCCATTGCCGGTGATACCGACGACAATGCGATCTGCGCGATCAATGCGCCCACGCTCAATCAGCTTCTTCGTGACTGCCAGTGTGACACCGCCGGCGGTTTCAGTGAAGATGCCTTCCGTTGATGCCAGCAGCTTCATGGCTTCGACGATCTCCGCGTCGGTTGCATGTTCGCCATCTCCACCTGAATCGCGAACGGTTGCTACCGCATAGATTCCATCTGCGGGATTCCCAATCGCCAGCGACTTGGCGATGGTGTTTGGTCGAACCGGCTTGACGAAGTCGCTATTCTCCTTGAGCGTATTGACAATCGGCCCACAGCCTTCGGCCTGCGCAACATGGATCTTGGTTGCCGGTGCATCGATCAGGCCCATTAGATGAAATTCCTTTAGCGCCTTGCCAACCTTCGTTACGAGCGATCCGCCTGCCGCCGGGACGATAATGTGATCGGGCGCTTCCCATCCAAGTTGCTCGATGATCTCATAGCAGAAAGTCTTAGACCCTTCTGCATAGAATGGACGGAGGTTGATATTGGCAAACGCCCACGGATAGAGCCCTGCGATTTCGCTGCACAAGCGGTTGACATCGTCGTAGGTTCCGGTTATGCCGATCACCGTTGGGTTGTAGACCAGCGAGGCGATCACTTTGCCGATTTCTAAATCCGCCGGAATAAAGATGAAGCAGTTGAGATTCGCAATCGCTGCATTTGCGGCAACAGAGTTGGCCAGGTTCCCCGTCGAAGCGCATGAAACGGTGTCAAACCCAAACTCCTTCGCTTTGCTCAATGCAACGGAAACGACACGGTCCTTGAAGGAGAGGGTGGGATGACACACTGAATCATCTTTGATATAAAGCTCCTGAACGCCAAGCGCCGCCTCCAGATTTTTGGCCCGAATGAGCGGGGTAAATCCGGAATGAAGCCCGTCTGCCGGTTCGCCATCAATGGGCAACAGGTCGACATAACGCCATAGGCTCGCCGGCCCACGTTCGATAGATTCGCGTGAAATCGACTTCCGGATAGCTTCATAGTTGTAATCGACCTCAAGCGGGCCAAAACAGAACTCGCAAACGTGAAGCGGCTCTTTCGGATACTTTCGCTCGCATTCACGGCATTTTAATCCCAACACTTTGTCTTCCATTTTTTCCTCCATATCCGACAATAAAAAAGCCTATCATCACGGTTGTGATAATAGGCAATCTTGCAGAAGCATCTATGTTTAAGAGCAATCTCAATTCACATCCGAAGTTGCCTATTCTCACGCCGACCCGGTCGCATGGACACCACAGTAGCAATGCCCATGCAAGGCATGTACATCGAACGCGTAAGGATATCAATTGAGGTAAGGTTGAAATGAGATTGCGGCATGATTTCTAATCCAAATGTGTTCCGTATAATTAAGGGCGAGACGTTCCATCTCGATTGTGATACGGCAAAAAACAGCGACGACACCAAGAACGTCTTTGAAACAGAACACCGAATGACAACTTCAGCAACAAACCAACTGAAGCATCAAGGCTTTCTCTATGACCTGCTTTCCTGCCTGCTTGAACACGTTAAAGACCTTCTGCCAGAAACTTTCATCTGAGTAGCCCTCTGGGTAGCCTTTTGTCATCATGATCTGCTCCGGCGGAGAGATTCAAGCCTATCCCGAAAATTCATATAATTTTAGCATAGGCCCTTGTCGGAGGCAAGCGAAAATCTTAGCAAGCCCACTTTATGAAAACGTGAAGGTTAGCCGCTCCTTCATAACCACCTCAATTTCCGAAATTGTCTTTGGAATTTCAGCGGTTAAGTTCTCATAGCCATCAGCAGTCACAACAACGTCATCTTCAATCCGAACCCCAATATTTCGATACTTCTCCGGCACCTCCAGCATATCCTCAGAAAAATATAAGCCGGGTTCAATCGTCAGTATCATATTCGGCTGAAGGGGCATCCATGAGCCATCCCGCCGTCTAAATTTGCCGGCATCTTGCGCCTCCATACCCAGCCAGTGACTCGTCGATTGCCGGACGTATTTATAATACTTGCGTTCCTCAATCAGTTGGCTCACTTCCCCTGACAGCACTCCCAACCTCACCAGTCCTTCAACGAGTACCGTCAACGCCTTGTTGTGGGGAGCGATAAAAGGAGTATTCGGCCGCACATTTTCCAGGGCGATCCACTGTGCTTCCAGGACAATCTCGTAGACCTCTCGCTGTGCAGCGGAAAATCGACCGTTTGCCGGAATTGTTCGCGTGACATCAGCGGCATAGTAATGGTATTCAGCTCCCGCATCGATAACCACGATAGATCCATCCTTGATGATTTCATCATTGTCGCGATAATGGATGATGGTGCTATTTGCCCCTGAACCGATGATGGTTCCATAGCTCGGCCTCAATACCCCGTTCTTACGAAAGACATACTCGATCAGGGCTTCAATCTCATACTCATGGATGCCGGGCTCCATCGCCTTCATGGCAGCGAGATGAGCTTCAACCGTGATTGCAGCGGCTTGTCTAAAAATCTTGAGTTCCGCCTCGCTTTTCACATGACGCATGTCGTGCAAGATGTCCCGCGCGTCCACAATAACATTCGGTCCCTGATCGTACAGAAGCCGTTTCCGTCCGGCATAGTCTTTAAACAGCGGCAGGATTTTTTCATCAAAAGCGGGGTCGACTCCAAAAATGTAGTAGATCCTTTCTGCTTTATCAAGATAGACAGAGATTCGTTCGTCAAACTCCTCAATTGGGTATGCGATGTCTGCCTCGTGCTGCTCAATGGCATTTTCAACCCCGGCGCGGATACCCGACCACTGTTCTGTATACCTGTCCTTTGGCCGAACAAAGAGAACGAACTTGTGCTCGGGGTGATCTGGAACGATGAGACAGATGGAGTCCGGTTCATCAAACCCTGTCAAATAGTGAAAATTGCTATCCTGTCGGTACTTTCTTTGCTTGACTTCAGGCGCACTCCGAAATAGCCCAACACTCCCACTGCCGATTTTCTGCATGAATTCCTCACGTCTAGGTCGGTACATTTGCTCATCCTCCCTTAGCATGATGCGTCATTTAGCCTATAGTAGCCCTCTCCGAAGTGCTACAAGCAAAGCCCTGTCTTGTCATAACCGATTTGGTCGTGTGAGTGGTCAGTTGGGTAGTCCAGTCAAGAAGTGATTCAATTAGGGTAGTAGCTTGACTTTGGTAAATTAACTGCCAATGGGCAACAAAACTTGAAAAGGTTCGACAGCGGCTGTGAACACTCATCTCCGGAATGCAAATCCGGAAGAGGGACGTTGTGATCCCTTTTTGGGATAACCTTTTCAAGGTTGGTTTTCTCTTTCATTTACCAAAGTCTAAAGTAGAATGAATCTTCAATGATGGGTGAAGATTGGATTAGTATATCAAAAAAAGCCAGTCATGTAAAGGAATATCTTACTTGTTTTCTGTTGCCGAGAAATAGGAATCGTGATATAAGTATGCGTCTCCTCCAAGCAGCGTACACCCCCGCCTTGCAGCATTAAAAGCCGGGACAACCAATCCGCCTCCGTTTTGCTATGAAGGACGCAGACCTATACGCCATACAGTTTCGGCGGGTTCAGCAAAGCGGCGCGGGTTGAGCGTTAAATAAAGTTTCAACGTCCTCATTATTTGGGTACAAAGTCCAATACGGGAAGGAGTGAGATTTATGTCAGGTTCAAAACCGGCAGGCAGATTGGGAAAACGCTATCGCATTATGTGGGATCAAAATCATGGACAAGAGAGTTATTACAATCCGCCCATGACGCCCGAGAAAGTCGCCCAGGCGCATTTCGGATTTTTTGAAGGGACGCCGGTGGACGCATATATGTGTGCACTCGGTCCTGACTGTGGGTACACGGTTTCCTATCCTTCAAAAGTTCCGGGGATGGAGTTCATCGTTGACCGGCTCGGTGAAGGCGCGACGATTGGGAACGTCGGGCTTTGGCGACACGCAGAGAACCTCCGGCAGCTTTGGGAGCTGGGGCATGACCCGCTTGAACTCCAATGCCGGGAAGCAAAGCGGCTGGGCGTGGATTTCTGGTTTCGGCTGAGCATGAATGATTGGCATCATGTCGATACGGAGGGTCAAGTTTACCGACTCATGGGCAGCCGGTTTTACGAGGAGCACCCGGAATATCTGATTGGGCGAGAAGGCGTGGCGGGCTGGCCGGAATCGCTACAGAAGACGATGGTGTGGTTTCAAGATTATGCGCATTCGGAGGTCCGCCAACTGCGCATGGCGCTCGCCGCCGAAGCCTGCGAACACTACGATGTCGATGGGTTTGCGTATGATTTCATGCAATGTCCGGGATATTTCAAATGCTCGAATCCAATGGTGCCAGGCGGATACGATCCGATGTCCACCGCGTGGCAGAATTATGACCTGATGGGGTATCTACCTCGCCAGGGTAACAATGCGATCTCAATCCGCGTGACCAAGCGCAATCCAAGACTGATGAAGGAGCTCTCAATTGAGGTCACGGACATCGAACTGGAAATCAGATACGGTTACCCGAACGGGCCGTGGTGTCCGCCGCCAGGGTTCATTCCAAGAACTTGATCGCATGTCGGCAAGTACAGATTGAAGCACCGCACAGACTGAATCACTCAAAGCGTTTGGGACACCGACGAAAGTGAAACGGTTCATCTCTGTTTTTGATACGCACACACAAATTTCCCTGTGTTCCTATCGGACGAATTTTTCGAGTTTGTCTCAATTAGCAG
>JAPUIP010000018.1 GCA_027296925.1 Candidatus Poribacteria bacterium
CTATTATCTCCCCGTCGGGCACGTGATCTGTTTGAGGTGTATAACACAGACGGCAGGCACAGTCGACGCCTGGTCAATTATAATGGGTATGATCTCATCGTGAACTCAGGTTTCCAAATCTTCGATACAGAGGCGTATCTAATCGCTCCCAACAAGTATACGCTCTTTGTTCGTCAGGTGAATGAAACGGATGCAATCAAAGTATACCGGAGTGATTTTATTGATCTCACCGGCAATACGCCTCCACCGCTAGACCTCCATGTCCAGGATGTCATCGATGCCGTCCAGAATAATATCGGTGAGGCAACCGACCGTGAACCGCGTTATCAGCAACTCTTCATGTTTCCAATGCCTCGCCAGGAAGAGACGCCGGTGACGGTAACAGAATGCCCCAAATGCAGTGGAGAGGTCCAACGAATTGGTGGGGAAAGCTACTTCTGCCTTGAGTGCGATTGGGATAATTTACCCGCATTAGGGTAAGAGCCTACGGCTCAGATAAATCTCGGACTCAACGGAATCCAGAACGAGGCGGGTTGGGTTTTGGGCGTTGCCAATTTCGATTGGCAACTCGGAGTTGTCTCCGTTCGTTGTTCCAGGCTCCACCCCGGAGCACACGGGCGCCGCCGGTTTCAACGCCAATCGGATTGATTCGGGGGCTACTCGCATAAAAATCGGGCTCATACCAATCGCTACACCATTCCCACACGCCGCCTGCGCAGTCGTACAAGCCGTATCCATTTGGTGGGAAGCCGCCCACAGGGAGTGGCGCACTATGCTTTTGACCGAAATCCGCTCGTTCCTTCGGGGATTCATCGCCCCAGGGATACTCCTTTTGAACCAGACTGCCTCTCGCAGCTTTTTCCCATTCCGCTTCAGTTGGTAAACGCTTGCTTGCCCATTCGCAGTAGGCCACCGCATCAAACCAACTGACATCAACAACGGGTTGTCGAGGTTGATTGAATTTCCGATCACGCCAGTGAGGTGGCGCCGGGTGCGCTTTCGCTTGCATAAATCTCGCATACTGCTCGTTTGTTGCTGGATACAGATCGATCTCATAGGCATCGAGAAACACAACATGAACCGGGCGTTCATCTTTTTCCCCCGTCTCGCTTCCCATTAAAAACTCACCGCCTGGAATCTTCGCCATTCCCAATTCTAACGGCGTCATCGGCGTTGTTTCGGTATCTGTCTGAGGCGGTTCGGCCGCTGTTTGATGTGTCGGTGTGCGTGCTCGTTCCGGGGTATCGGCGCAGCCATAAATTCCCCACCAAACCGTGAAGCCCAGAAGAATCAGCCAAACTTGATGACTGCGGTTCATCAGGTTTACCTCCACGCGCGAAACAAGAAGATACGTCGCAATTGGTTCTTTTTTTTGCTTTCCAGTGAACATTTCGCTATACTTATGTTTAGTATTCGCTTCCAAATTCATTCAGATTCACAGCAATTTAGCCGTTGTGAGTCCTAGAAAGGGTGAACAGTCTGTGACTTTAGCACAGGTATTCGATTTATGTCAAGAGATTGAACTGAGACACGCAAAATTATATGCAACACTATCCCTGCTATTAGGGGGTGTCGATGAACGGCTCGCTCGGTTTTGGGAGCAGATGAGCACCGAGGAATGGCAGCACTACATACTCGTTGATTTTGGGCGGTTGCTGTGTGCCCGGAGTTTTGGGCAAGACGCGCCGGTCGTGGAAATGCCAGAGGTCTCCATCCAGCAGATTACCAAGGCCCTGGACGAATATGAGCGGCGGGTCAATACCGAAGAAATTACCCTCAACGAAGCATTTGAGATTGCTATTGAGATTGAAGGCAGCGAAGCGGACACCATCTATATGTACCTGCTGTCGATTATTCGGAAAGCGATTTATCGTAGCGAAGAAACCTACCTGCTGGAACGTATCTCCCAAATCGAAAAAGACATGCACAATCACATTGATCATCTGATCGATGCGACAAAGCGTTTCTCTCGCGACCCAGATCTTGCTCGCAGAGCATACGGCTTAAAAGAACACCATGCACACTAATTGAGGGAGCATTCGAAAGTTGGGATGAGTGTCCCGGAGCGGGCCACGAAGATTGAGGCGGGTTTGACAGTGAAGCGTTCGGATAATGCGTCGCCTCTACTGATCTGAATCAATAAAATGGGGTATCTTTGCGCCTGCAATACGGTAAGCTATTGCAAGGCGATATTTGTGACGATTCTGGTTCAGCGCATTCAAGGACTCCGTGCGTTTTGCCCTCATCAGCTTATACACATCCCTATCCGCAGAGACGATTCGTTGAATCAGGATTTGAATCTGGTGGCAGAGCCATGCGATCACCGGGACCTGCCGGCTAAAAGTGCGTAGCCGCTCCATGTCATCAGTCGATTTACCGATGTGCTCATCCACTTCGCGAATCCTGTGGAAGATAACCTCGCGTCGCTTCAGCAATTTCAGCACTCGATCGCTCTCACCATTCTCAACAGCTTTGCCAATTTGCAGCGAGAGCGCATCGCAATCTTGATAAAGCTGTCGCTTCTCTTGGAGCGCCGTCTGCAACTGGTCAACACTGAAATTTTCTTGATGGCCAGTGGACATCGGTAAAACCGTCCCTTCTTGTCAGGCAACAATT
Source organism: Candidatus Poribacteria bacterium (assembly GCA_027296925.1). Lineage (GTDB taxonomy): Bacteria > Poribacteria > WGA-4E > WGA-4E > PCPOR2b > JAPUIP01. The sequence goes on from JAPUIP010000018.1 coordinate 2,617, forward strand.
GATGAGCCAGCGCGAGAACCGGATAGGGTGGATTGAGGAATGCCGGAGGAGGCGACGGAATTTTGCTGAACGCAGGCATCCTGAAAGACGGTCACCCAGGCTTCTTTCAAACTCTGAAGATGCTCCAACACATCGTCGAGATAGTCCGGATTTTTTTCAATGTCTGTTCTGCCGATTCGCCAGATGAAATAGCCATAAAGATTGAGCAGGGCTTTAGCAATCTCACCGCCGGCCTCAAGGTTCAGTGAGGCAGCAAGCTCATAGATAATGTTCCGGGCTTTGATAATCTGATTGGTGAGTGTTTCTCGATCCAGGGGTTTTGTGTTCATCAGTTTCTGGGTGTGTTTCAGCGCCAAAATCGCCCCATCGTATAACATCAGGATGAGTGTACCGCCATCCGCGGTTTTAACCTGCATCTGTTGATACTTTCCATATGAGCTTGCCATGTTCATTTCATTCTTCCCCCACAAAAGTACTTCGGTTGAGTTGGAACAACCTACCGAGTTCGCCACGGTCTAAGATTATCGATTCCCGCCGGCTATGCCGAGTTGGCTCAGCAGGAAGTTTCCCTGTGATTGAATCCGGTTCATTGCTTGTTCCATTGCGAGAAACCGCCGTTGTAGACGTGCTTCAAGACGAAGCAAGTTGGCTTCCAATTGATTAATTCGATCCTGAAGCCGATCCGATTCCCTCTGAAATCCTTTCAGCTTGTTCGTGATCCTGCCGTCTATAGTATCTGTCAGAGCGTTCACGAACCGATGCAACTCCTCACCAATACCAACCGTGATGGCAACCGTCCCCGGGGCAGAGCCTTGTGCACTCAATTTGTCGGACGTCAGGTTGACCAGAAGGCGTAGCCCCTCCGTCTTGGCATTTTCACCATCTCCCGTCAGTAGACGTCCATTTCCTGTTGCAGATTCGCCGTTGATCGTTCCAACAACATCAACCCCGGACTCGGTCTGTGTTGTCGTGCCGATCTTCGTTCCATCATCGCCTGCATCGATATTTGAAACGACACTCAAGCCGTTCGCCGCACCATCATTATCGTGAGTGAGTTTGAGGACGCCGCTATCATCCGAAGCGGTTACGAAGATTTCGTCTCGCCCCTCCGTCGAAGCCGTGAGCGCGCCAAAATCCAATGACCCCCCACCTTCATTATTCGACGTAATTGTGACTGACAGATCGCTCGTCCCAGCCGTGTTGTCCGTTACAACCAGCTTGCCGCTACTATCGATTGTCGCCGTTACGTCGTTACCAAACGCGCTGGCAATTGTATTGAGGAAATCCTGGAGCGTATTAGATGTGTCAGAGATTGTGTACGTACTCGACACAGCCGAACCATCGTGGTCGTTCCCGGTAATGGTGATGGTGTCACCGGCGTTTACATCTGCCCCATCTATATCGGCAAATGTATCGCTTGCGGTGATCGGTGAAGTATCCCTGGCGTCGGTATGATTTGCGGTGTCAGCGGTATGGACCTCCGCCACCTTACTATTAAGCGTTGAATTAATTTTGCTGACAATATCAGAGATTGTATCTCCCGCTATCAGATCGATCTCCGCCTGTGCCATTGATGTGGCATCGGTGATGGTTAATGTCTCGTTCTGAGAAATTCCGCCAGGATTGATGCCACTCGAGCCACTCACCGTTGCTTGCTCGGCGGCAGTTGTAATATTGATATTATAGGCGCCGGCTTCCGTATCATTGGTAAACTGAATAAAAGTAATGTCGGAATCAGAGGCGGTTCCTCGCCCCAGGAAAACGTCGGAGACGTCGCTGATACTCGTATTCAAGGCATCGCGAAGTTTTGCACTGTCCATTGAGAGCATCCCGGTTCGATCAGATGCAATTCCAAGGGAAATCAGATGATCGTAATCGCCAGTGAGTCCGGCAACCGTGCTGCTGAGAATGCGTTGAAACTGCGTTTGGATCGTACGAAGCATTGAGTCCCCAAAAAGCAATCCACCTCTTGAGGTCTTGGTATCCAATGTGAACTGTTCGTTGATAAAGGATCTGACCTCGTTGTAGTTGTCAATAAACGTCTGTATTGCACCTTCAATCATGCTGTTATTGCGCTCAACCGAAATCGTAACGGGCGCATCGCCTGTGTTTGCATTCGTGTCCAGCAGATTCAAGGTCACGCCTTCGATAACATCTGTCACCGTATTCGAGCTATGACTGATGTTAATATTGTTGATTGTTAATTCGGCGTCTTGTCCTGCCTGCAACTCCCGTTTTCGTCCTTTAGTCGTTGTGGAGACGGCACCGAAATCGAGAGAACCAAAATGGCTTTCTGAAAGACTCACGGCTAGCTGACTTTCGCCGGCTGTATCATCAGTCACAGCGAGTTGTCCATTGCGGATGGTCGCGCTTCCTGCGCTTAATCCAAAAACGGTTTCGATTTCATCCAGAAAATCCTGAACGGTATCCCCTGTTGCGTAGGTATATGTCCCGGAGACACTGGTACCATCATGTTTCGTACCACTCATCGATACTGTTGAACTCCCGTCAACAGGACTTGCTCCACCAATAGCGGTGAAATGGGTCGATGCTGTAATGTTGCTTGCGCTGCGACCGGTTGTGTTTGTCTCGCTTCCCGTAAGCACTTCAGTGACATCAGTCCGGCCACCTTCGAGGATACCCAAAGCCTGCAAGATATTGTTGTCATCCGTGAACGATGTTGATCCGGAGATACGCAGTTTATACGTCGTGGTATCGTCATCGGCTGTGACCTCTTCCACAGATGCGGTTACGCCAGAGATTGCTGCGCCATTGATAGCATTCTTAATATCATCGATCGAATCGGTGGTGAGATCGATGGACACATCATTTCCATCAATTTGGATTGTGCCGCTTTGGGGAGTATTCAGGTTGAGCAGCGTTCCAATTGCATTTGTTCCGCTTGAAAATTCGTCGCTATCCGCACCACTGGTGATGGCATGTTTGATACCGGTTGTACCGTCTGTGAATCCAAGTTGCTCAAGTAAATTACCCGAACCGCCTTCAGCAATCTGAACCCCCGTCGTGCCTGTTGAGTCTGCACTGATGAGCAATCGGTAGTCAGTCGTAGACACGGAAAGAATCGATGCGGTCACATCTGCCTTCGCCGCATTTATCTTGTCGCGGATATTTTCCAGCGTATCCGTGCTGTCCAGATCGACTACTGTGCCGTTGATTAGGATGTTGCCGGATAAACCAATCTCGGCTGTTTTGTCCGTGTAAACACCAGACGAAAGCTGCTCGGCTTTAGCGAGTTGTGAGACTTCAACCGTATAGCTCCCCACCGCGGTGTCGTTATCGACTGAAATTGAAAGCACATCGTTTTCGGGCGTGCTGGCTTGAAATGCCTGGAAAGTCTTCTCGTTCGTGAGCGTTTCTGCACTCGATTTCAGAGCTGACAACTTCGTATTGAACGATTGGACAGCCTCCTCTTTATGTGAGATGGTCGTCTGTTGCCTTTCCAGGCGCCTGATTGGACGCCGCTCAAGTTGCATCAACTGTTCAATAAGTGATGCCGTATCAATTCCTGAGCTAAGTCCTGAAAAAGAGACATCGGACATGGTTAATCACTCTCCAACGTTGGCTGATCCAAAGGCTGTGCACAAATTTAGGGTCCGGTTTGGTATCCCGACTATCGATTGCAAGACCTGTGCCGATCCTTGCACCAAATCCGTTACCCGTGTCGCGTGACCCATTCTGATTGTCAGTTATATCTGAAACGCTTTGCCGAGGTTAACCCACGACGTTATTTCCCATCGGAACGACAGCCGGCATCCCCTCAAGCGATTTCATCGAGGAAGACACCGACCATCCGGCTGATTTTCGACGAGATGTCGAGAATCACTTCCGGTGGAACCTGGTGAAGCACCTCTCCCGACTCATCCTTGACCTGGACGATCAGTTGATTGGTATTCTGATCCACCTGGAAACTATATCGCTCATTGATGAGTGAAACATTTGCATTCAACTGGGTAAGCGCAGTTTCCAGTTCGCCGGGATCTATTTCCGGATCCGAACTGCTATTCTGAATCTGAGGCTGGGTAACAGTAGGGACTTCTTTCCTAGGGCTTTTCGCTTCAGGCATCTCAGATGACTGGTGTTTCACTTGCAAGGACTGGTTTTTCAATGCCAAAGGCATTGTCATGTCTGTTGTGGTCGATTGCACTTTCAATCCATTTTGCATCTGTGTTCACCTTACCCTTTAGGACTTACGCACTTAACGCACGGATCTCAAGCGCCGTGCTAACTCACTTAAGGATCATGAATAATCCTGCTATAGCCCCGTTTACGGGGGTTAAGCCACATCAGCCCGAGTCCACCAGCGTGGAAGCTTGCCCCGAACTTTGAGGGGGCGACCGACCTGGTTGAGCTTCGGGCGCCGGGATTGAACTGCGTAAGTCCTACCCTTCTAAGTAACTATCAGTAAATCTCTTTGACTTTTGAATGGCCGAAAGCTGGATTTCGCGTACCTTTCTTCCATTCAGAATTCAGCATTTATAATTGATAATTACTTATATCGGCCTTCTCCCAAAATTCAAACATTCAGCAGGGCCCTATCTCAGCCCTACTGAATGCTTAAAAATTTATCCAAGAAGACTTAGAACATTGCTCGAAACAGAGTTTGCCTGAGCAAGCATTGCTGTACCCGACTGAACAAGGATTTGTGCACGTGTGAAAGCTGCTGTCTCAGCCGCGAAATCAGCGTCTCGAATCGTCGATTCTGCTGCTTGGATATTCTGAGAAATATTGTCAAGATTCGAGATTGTGAATTCTAATCGATTCTGCAATGCACCCAGCGTGCCTCGCTCGTCGCTGACGAGATCAATCGCTGCATCGATCGTGTCAATCGCCGACCGTGCATTGCTAATATTCGCCAGACTATCTCCTTCGAGCGAAAGCCCCGAAGCCGAAGAATCCCCGATGCTGAAGGTCAGCTGGTTGTCGGAGGCGTTGTCTGCACCGATCTGCAACTCACCACCGCTACCGGCGACGACTTCAAATGTCGCTCCATCCAGATCCCCATCATCATAGGCGTCATTGAGGGTCAACTCGACACCCATGGCGGAGAAGTTCACTCGGCTGGTTTGTCCACTCGCCGGTGCCGTTGTAAAGGTCACCGTTTGCGTGGTTGTTCCGTCACTTAACGATATGGCGCCATCACTACTACTGGCGTCTGAAACTGTGTACGTGCCTGCGCTCGTGCCGGAAAGGGTGATTTTTTGAACCCCATTGGCTGTGAGGGTTTGGCTCGTGTTGGATGATCCAAATGAGACCGAATTTCCGGTAAAGGAACCGTTGATCAATTTGGTACTGTTGTATTCGGTTGATGTTGCAATGCGGCTGATCTCATTTCGAAGTTGATTGAACTCGAGATCAATGCCTGCTCGGTCGACGTTCCGAACGTTGTCCGATGCGGCTTCAACCGCTAGATCTCGCATGCGGGTCAACAAACTGTGGATTTCATTCAAGCCTCCCTCGGCGGTCTGAATCAGATTGACCGATTGAGAGGCGTTTCGGCTGGCCTGTTGCAGCCCTCCAATCTCAGCCCTCATACGCTGAGAAATCGCCATACCGGCTGTGTCATCCTTGGCTCGATTGATTCGTAGCCCTGAAGATAAACGTTCAATGCTCTTTTCAAGAGAGCCTTGTGATTTATTAAGTGAACGTAACGCCCCTAATGCAGTGATATTGGTATTGATTCTGAATCCAGCCATTGTGTAAACCTCCTCATGAAACAAGGTTGGGACAACTTCAAGAGGGGTTCTCGAATAGATATCAGTGTCCTAACCTCAGGTATGCTGCCGTTTGTGTAGCGTCGGAGCCATTTTACCCTCCGCTTTTAGTTTGTTTTACCTCCGTGTTACATGGCTCTGTCGTCTTTCCTTGATAAAGGGCAACGGCATTCCAACTATTTTTTTGGACTACCTTCCGATTCTAAACCATGTGCTTTTCTTATCGGTAGGACAGTCCTCAATCTTTAGTAATTTGTTTGGAATTTTTTTTCATGTCGGAACTTTTTTTCAGGGGCAGTGATTGCAGGGGGAGAGGATGGCAGATCTCACGGAATTTGAATAATAAAACGGGTAACTGCAAGTTCCATCGGGCGAGCTCGTAGATTCTCTCGGGGGAAAAATAATGAAACCCCCGCACGAAGCAAGGATGATTAAACGAATTGGAGGTTTTGCCCAAAAGGTTTACGGAAATCTGACATATCGCTACCCTACCCGAAGGTCAGGCGTGCCGCGCAACATGCGGGCACAAAAAAGCACTGGCTAGAATCCGTGGAATCCTTGCCAGTGCTTTGCGAGTGGATATACTCATCGAAGTCAGAAGACCTATGCGACCTTATTCCTGTTCGATTATTTCCAGCCAAACGCCACGGACAAATCCCGGATACTCCCCGTCACTGAAAGCGGGATAGTAGACATCCTCACCGGTGAAATCGTGGATCTGCTCACCACCGCTGCCATCGGGGATATGCACGCGGCAGATGCGCTTTTTCTGCTTATATAACGTTGTGGGTATCGGCGTTTCCGGCGCAACGCGATAATGTTCCAACGCCGCTTCATCGACCTCGATGCCGAGCCCCGGTCCTTCGGGGACGGCGATCGTGCCATCGACGACCTCCAACCGTTGCTTCAGCAGATCGTGTTCCCACAACTCATGACAGGTGATCGCCGGCAGTTGCGCGTGAGTCAGGACCCCACCGATGTGCATCGCATAAGCCGCCGTGATGCCGGTCCCGACCATCTGCAACCAGAAGGGCTTGTCGAACGATGCGCATAACGCACCAACGCGCCGCGTTCCCGTTGCACCGCCCCCCACGACGAATCCACCGCAGCAGCGGGCATGCAGACACGGCTCATTGAAGTGTTCGACGATCCGTTTTTCGATCACTTCCTGCAGACGCCCGGCGCCTTCGATGTCTGTACCGAGATAGTACGGGCTTTCGTAGTAGGCGACGTTGGGGTGTTTATCCAATTCTTGCAGGACAGGCTTTGCCCCGTCTGCTGTGCGGAGAAAACCGTTGAAATCGATGTCAAGTTTATAATCTTTCGGGACCACTTGCCCAACGGCGTCCACCTGGGCGAAGATGTCTCGCCACGGCCGCGCTTTGAGCTTAATCGAGGTGTAACCGCGCTTCACCGACTCCTTCGCTTCGGCGACCCAATCCTCCGGCGGCATGTCAATATCCCACCACGAAATCGGACAGCGATCGCGCACTTTTGTGCCTAACAGTTGGTAGACGGGAACGCCGACCGCTTTTCCGACTGCGTCGAAGAGAGACATCTGGATACCGAAACCGATGCCGTCATCCTGCATGATGGCGAACGGGTTTTGCCCGACGACGCGATTGATGTCGCCGGACTCGCCCCCCTGATTTTCGCCGTAACCGATGGCGCCGTTATCCAACTCGACGCGGTAGACATGGACGCGCTCGCTGTGTGTCAAAGCACGTTGCATGTGTCGGGTGACATGATCTGCGTAAAAGGGAATGTTCAACGCAAACACTTCAAGGCTCTTGATTTTCATGGACAGAAATCCTCCCGGTAGTTAAAAAATGGAACGCGGTCAATTGGTTCGTGTCTTTGCAAAGACAAGTGTATCCCGCAACTCCCCTGATGGCGAAAGCATGTTGCTTCGCAACGTGCCTTCCAGCTCAAACCCAAGCCGTTCTGGAATGCGTCGGCTTCTCACGTTTTTGGAATCACAACGAATTTCGACCCGCTTTGCGCCAAGGGCTTCAAACGCAAACTTCGTGATCGCCGCCGTTGACTCGGTGATATAGCCCTGACCCTGAAAACGCTTCCGGCACCAGTAGCCGATCTCAAATTTTGGAATATCCCAATCCATCCGATGCAAACCGCTACTGCCAACCATTGTGTTTGTCCCTTTGAGAAAGAGAAGAAGCAACAGATCTTCACGGGACAGGAATTCACACCGCTTACGGCGAACCAACGCCTCGGATTCTTCAAGTGTGGGAATTTCCTTCGCCCACGGCATCCAAACCTTGAGATCATCGAAAGTCTCCCGGACGGCAGCGTTTTCCTCGGCACCGTCACCTGGGTGTGGCGCGCGAATCGTCAATCGCTCCGACTCAAATGACTCCGGGAAATCGATGAGTATTGGATCCATTTGCCGTCCCTCTGTTCACTTCCAATCCAGATTGAAATGGCTATAGTTGGTATAGGTGATCCGTTTCGTGTCGCCGCTCTGGACGTCCGTCAGCCGTGG
>JAPUIP010000180.1 GCA_027296925.1 Candidatus Poribacteria bacterium
GGGCTATCAAGTCGGTCGTTGACTCAACGGATAGATGGGCCTTTGTGAGGTCCCATGAGAGTTTTGGCGACTTATCTGATCGGCTCTTGTCGGATAAACCCGCTCAATCCCTGAGTTTTCAGCCACCTTCACAGGGCTGCCGCTAGAGCCCTGAGTGATCGTAAGGGCCCAGATCCGCATCCTGACCTCGATGGAAATTCTGCCCCATCAAGTACTTGATCTCTAACTCGACATCGCGGACGTAGATCTGCGGGATTACATCGGGCTCACGTCGAAGCAAGGTCACCTGGAGTGTGTTCTCACCTTTCTGGGGCCAGTGTTTCACATCCAGCCGGTATATGAACCAGTAACCCGAACCCGTTCGATAGCGTGGCGCGCTCATCCGGTACATTTCGTTAATCTTGCGTCGGAGACTGTCCGGCAAATCGACCCCATTGAGTTGAAACCGCATTCGGTCGACTTCGGTCGTGTTCATAATTCGTATGCGCAAGAGCACTTCGTGCACGCGGCCGACCCCGTGCCAGCGAGGCAGGTCATCGCTGATTGTAAACTGCATCCCGGTTGGGTTGTTGACCGATAACGCCGCGGGCAACGTCATAGCTATTCCCGGTTCCGTCACAGGCTTCGGATAACGTCCAGTCTCCGTGGGAACGTAATAGAATTTGTCCTTTGGCGCCATGATTTCCGGATGCGGCAATTCACGCAGCTTTTCGTAGAAGGAGGCCTGGTAGGGCCAATTGCCGAACCAATGGGCTAAGTAAAGCCCATCAACACCTTGAGCCCAGTAGTTGCAAGCCGCCGCGCGGATCATTTCGATGGTGGCTTCTCCCAGGCGGTCGGAGTCTACATGGCTCTGGATGGCGGCATGGACCCGGCAGTTTGTCCCTTGGGCTGCCGCAACCAGCGGTCGGAAATCGGTCGTCGAATCCAGCAACTCTGGACCTGAAAATGTCTGACCGATAATCACGTCGACAATCCCCTGCTGAAGCCAGGCACGCACGTCTAACCCGACCTGCATGCACCCTTCGAGGCTGGCGGGAATGCGAATTGCCAGTTCGCGTTCGCCCGCGCTCTGCTTCACCGCTTCGTAGACGCGCCGTATCCACGCCGTCATAATCTCGCGGCCGGCGTCGACTTCGTCCGGATGAAAGTAATACGGCGAGTAATTGAGTTGCAACTCAAACCCATCCACCGAATAGTTGTTCAGCGTTTCCTCAATCAGGGCAAACCTCTCTTCTCGGACTTCCTCGTGTTTGAAGTCGAGGCAGGTCAGTCCGGGAAAGTCCGTATCCACATCCCCCCGAGCACCGATTTCCAGGTGTGCATTGTCAAAGCGAAAATTTGAGCAACGGACATCCTCACTGCGGTCACCACGCCCCTGTTGCACCAGAAGGGTAGGATAGACGAGCATCCCTTTGGCGTGTGCCCGGTCGCAGATAAGGCGGAGTGGGTCATGCCCCTCATCAATCAGGTCTCTGGCATTCTGGTGAGCGCGGCGAAAAATCAGATGTGGCCACTTCTCTACATTATGCCCCCAGAGTTCACCCACTTTCGTGTCGTGCAGAACCGTGCGCCCGTCTCCTAAGCAGAACATAAGCGCTTCGACAGGCGTCCCGACGAGCTCGTTGACACCGGCCTCGTACTCCTCCTTTCGCATGGGCGGCTCGTACATATAGATCAGTGGATGGCGCCCGTCGTGGTAGAACATAATACGCGGCTGCGGCATTGGGAAGATCCTCCTTATATTTTTTTTGAAAACTCTACCCGTTCAGATCTTAGCGAAACCAGTCGTAGTGGAGTCCCAGAGAGCGATCCGGCAATGGTAATTCGATGCGCTCCCCGCCCTTGGCGGAAGACTGCTTGAGTGCGACCTCGACCTCCAGAGCGACCGCCACTCGCCGTCCCGAGTTTTTGGGCTCGTCCAAGGTTCCTGCCAGGCAATCCATTACGTCAGCCAGACAGTAGACCCCACCGTAAGGCGTTACGAATTGGGGGTTGGGCCAGGGCATCTCCACCCGACCTTTCCCATCTGGCGTGTCCACTTCTTTCCACAACTTCCAGCCCGGCTGGTAATCAAAGGAAATCTCACCCTCGGTGCCGCTCAAGCGCACGCCCGGCGCGCCCCGGCGGAAGTGAACCACCAGACCATCTGCTGTGACCATGATGCCCTGCCCGGTGAACTCATCGCTGCCAGACTCGCGGCGCGGTACATCCCCTATGCCGGACACCCAAGCGGGAGAGCTGTTTAGGAAATAGGACCAGTTCTGGTGCTGCGCGCCGGGACCACTCGCCTCCATCGACACAATCTCACCGATGGCGCCACTCTGCACCAACGCCCTGGCTCGGGCAAAGGATGGATGAGTGGTGGTGATGGCGCCACAGCAGAGGGGCACGCCAGCTTCCGCACAGGTTTGCACCATACGGTCGGCTTCCGCGAGGGTGTGAGCCATCGGTTTCTCAGTCACGATGCCTTTCGCACCGCATTCCACCGCTAGACAGGTTAGGTCTGCTCGGTACTTGGTATTGGTGCAAACGGCGACGATATCCGGCTTCTCCTGGCGCAGCATTTCTTCTGCATCGGTATAGAGCGCCTGGATGTTGTAGCGTTCAGAGAAAACCTGCAAGCGTTTCTTATCCCTGTCCGCCCCAGCGACCAGTTCCACGTCGGGACGGTTCCAGATCGCCTCAGCATACGACGTAGGCAGTCCTTCTTCGCCGGGATGGTCATGATGGTAGAATTTACGGTGGATGTTCAATGGCGGCGTGGGACGGTCCACATCGTCGATGTTGAAACGGTCGGGGCTGCGTGGCGCCAGGTCGTAGAGCATTCCCATCCACCCCAAACCAATGACAGCGGCGCGATACTGAGCCATGATATACCTCCTTCACAAACTATAGGTTGAATCCGCTTTTGTCCGTTTCGTGAGCGTCATCTGGCGGATGAAACGGGAGGCGAGTTCGGTGGGTTTCATTTTTCCATGCTATTGTGGTCTATGCTCGTTGTGTGAATTCTCTGTTGACAAAACGCCTCACATGAGGTATGTTAGAACAGAGATGGTTTATAATCAGTTCTCAAGCTGACTTGAGTTTACAATTGAAAGGGTGAAGATGAAAGCAGCCATTCTTGCCGCTCAACGACGCCCCTTAGTCATAGATGACGTCGAGTTGCCACAAAGCCTCACTCCCGGCCAGGTACTTGTCAAAGTGCATTACAGTAGCATCTGCGGCTCTCAGGTCGCCATGATTGACGGTGAAAGGGGCGAAGACCCATATTTACCACATCTGCTCGGACACGAAGGTTCGGGGGTCGTTGAAGATATTGGGGCCGGCGTCAAAACAGTGAAGATCAGCGATCATGTTGTGCTGCATTGTGGAATCAGTTCGGGTATCGATGCGGATACGCCAATTTATCAGTGGCGGGGGGACCGCTTGAATGCTGGCTGGGTGACAACCTTCAACGAATACGCGGTCGTCTCAGAAAACCGGGTCACAGCAATTCCTAAAGATTTCGATTTAGAATTGGCGCCACTGTTTGGCTGTGCGGTCCTCACCGGACTGGGAACCATCCGCAAAGCACAGATTGAGTTCGGTCAATCCGTGGTTGTTTTCGGTGCGGGCGGTGTTGGACTCAATGTCATCCAGGGCGCGGATTTGGTTTCCGCCTATCCGATTATCGCCGTCGATTTACGTGATGAAAAGCTCCATCTCGCCCGTCAATTCGGCGCAACCCATTGTATCAATGCAGCACAAAGCGACCCCCAAACAGAGGTTCTCAGGATTGTGGGAGAAGTTGGTGTCGATGTCGCTATCGATTGCACCGGGCGGATAGAAATCCTTGAACTCGCATACCAGGTCACACGCACCGAGGGAAAGACCATCCTGCTTTCTGGACCGA
>JAPUIP010000181.1 GCA_027296925.1 Candidatus Poribacteria bacterium
TTATCAACGCCGGCACTGCCGGCTTACCCATGTCTTCCAGGGCGTCAATCACCTCGTCACGCACCTCCTCTGATTCATCGCCTAACGCTTCGATCAACGCCGCCAAAGCCGCTTCAGTCGGTGCATCCATATCCCCTAATGCATCGGCGGCTTTGATACGAATCTCAACCGATTCATCGCTCAGTGCCTTTATCAACGCCGGCACTGCCGGCTTACCCATGTCTTCCAGGGCGTCAATCACCTCGTCGCGCACTTCCTCTGATTCGTCGCCCAATGCTTCGATCAACGCCGCCAAAACCGCTTCAGTCGGTGCGCCGATATCCCCCAACGCATCGGCCGCCTCCATACGAATTTCCTCCGACTCATCGCTCAGCGCTTTTATCAGCGCGGGAATAGCCGCCTCCCCCATTTCTTCCAGAGCATCAACAATCTCAAGGCGAACTTCTTCGGATTCATCCCTCAACGCCTCGATTAGCGCCGGCACCGCGGCACGAGCCGGTTCCCCAATATCTGCTAACGCATCAGCAACTTCGGCACGAACCATCGCCGATGTATCACGCAGCGCCTTTATCAACGCAGGAACGATGTCCTGAGCGGGCCCGTCAATATCTCCCAACCCATCGGCAGCCTCCGCACGAACGCCCGCGGCTTCGTCATTCAGCGCCTCTATCAGCGCAGGAATGATGTCCTGGGTGAGTTCCCCAATATCTCCCAACGCATCTGCAACCTCGACACGAACCGCTGCCGATTCATCCTTTAATGCCACTATCAGTGCTGACACCGCAGTTTCATCCTCAATCCGCCCTAAGGCGTAAGCGGCATACCCCCGTACCTTTTCAGATTCGTCACGCAATGTCTCTACCAGCGCCGGCACCGCCGCTTCAGCCTCAGTTCGCCCTAATGCGAGGGCGGCGTAGCGGCGCACCTGTTCATCCGAATCACGCAACGCTTTGCTGAGTGGAGAGACAGCGTTTTCGTTGCTAACAAGCCATAGTCCTATCGCCGCATACCGACGCGCCCGCACATCGGCACTGCCTAAAGTCTCCATTAACGAAGCGATTGTTTTCCCATCCTCAGCGAGCCCCAACGCTAAAGTCACCCGACGGCGCGCTTCCCAATAATCCTCAGCATCAAACATTGCCTTGATCAGGGATTCATCACTTAATGTCCACTGACGACGTATCTCCTCCGGCGCGTCAAGCAATGCCTTGATCAAAGCGCCATCACGTAACACCTCTTCCCAATCCGATAAACGACGCGATTCCTCGAAGGAGGTATCCTTATCGGTCGCAACAGGACCTTGTGGCGTATCTGATTGAGCCGCAGGGGTTTCCGACGCGGTGAACACCAGATGTAGCGTTCTCAACGGCATAATCTGCGCTATGCTCACCAGGGGCAGCAACACAAGCGCGAATCCACCGATGAGAAGCGCGGCTTTCCGACTGAGAAAGGGGGTCAGCGGACGGCTGTTGTCAAGGATGGCTTTCACCCGATCCATGAGATGAGAACGCCGGGGTCCGAGTGCCAACGCCAACTGCGTTTGACGGACATCACGACTCAGCATGTCTACCAGGCATTGGGCATAATCTGAGCGACGACCCGTGGCCTGGATGACCCAATCGTCACAGATCTGTTCCCGGACATCCGCGAGACACCTGCGCACGAAATAAAACAGCGGATGGAAAAAGAAGGGCATGCCGATGAATTGAACCAGCAAATTCACGAGCCAGTCCCGCCGTTGCAAATGCGCTAATTCATGCAGAAGGATGAGTTCTAACGGATCGGTTGACACATCCACTGGAAGGATGATGCAAGGGTGCCGCCACCCAAAGGAAATCGGCGTGTCCACTTCTGCGGAAACTCTCAACTGAACCGGATGCGTCACCGTCAGCCGGGAACACAAATCTTCGAGCATCTGCTGCTGGGTTCCATCCGCAAGGTGTGCGCAGCGATGCAGTTGCCCCAGCCGCCGTACCCCATGCACAAACCGAATCACAAACCAGAGCACGCCCACTCCCCAGACGAGTAGTAATCCATGTGTCCAGCGCCAGGCAGAATTACCGATTGACCCTTCGCTTCGCTCAAGGGCAGGCTTTTGGCGATTGACGATTGATGATTCGGTTTGGGATATCGATAGCCAACTTTCCACGCTCGACGAACGTTGGCTATTGGTCGCTGGTCGTTCGTCAATTGACGATGGACGATTGTCGATCTGAATTGGTCGTGCCGGCTGAAAATCGCGCACCGTGCGAACGGCCGGTCCATGACGAAATGAGATTCCGGGCACGATACCGTTCAAAACCAGTAACAGGGGAATTGCCACAAGCGTTGTCAACCAGAGTGCATGGCCCGTCGGATATGCCCCCCGAAACCGACGGGCGAGCATCCAGGCGATTCCTACGATCAGCCCCCATTGCCAAGATGTGTTCAACAGGATGATCAGAATGTGCTTATCCATTGTCGTGCTCCTCCTGATAGGTGTTAATTAACTCCTGTACACGCTCCAGTTCCTCCGAAGGGATCTTCCGGCTTTCCAGAAGCGTATTGACAAGTTGCTCCACCGAACCATCAAAAAGACGCTCAAGCAGATCTCCCAGCATCGTTTTTGAAACGTCGGACTCTTGAACCAGTGGACGATAGACGTAAGTCCGCCCGTCGACGTCGTGAGTCAGAAACCCTTTTCGCTCAAGGTGGCTCAGAGTCGTTGCCACGCTGGTATACGCCAGTGGCTGCTTGAGGGCATTGCGCACGTCGTTGACCGTGGCTTGGCCAAGTTTCCAGACAACCTTCATTACTTCAAGGTCTAAACGATGTAGTCTCTGTGATTGCATCGAAATCACTCTCCAATATCTATCCTTTTAATACTAATATGTTAGTATTATAGTCCAAGATATGGGGACTGTCAAGTTGAAAGATCACGATTGCTTTTCAATCAAACGTGTGCTATAGTAATCCTATCTGGACGAAATCGAGGTATTATGAATGAATCATCAAAGCCCTGGGGCGCAACGTCCTAACCTGCTATATATCCATTCAGATCAACACAACCCCGCCGTGACTGGATGTTACGGTGATCCACTGGTGCAGACGCCGAATCTGGATCGGTTGGCGGAGCAGGGAATTGTCTTTGAGAACGTGTATTGTCCCTCGCCGATCTGCGTGCCCTCGCGCATGTCGATGTTGACCGGGCGCCACCCCTACGAGAACGAGGTCTGGACGAACAACCACATCCTCGATTCGGGAATTCCCACCTTCGCCCACGCAATGGGCGCAGCGGGCTACCGTCCTGTCCTGATCGGTCGGATGCACGCGCTTGGCCCGGATCAGTTGCACGGCTACGCTGAACGGCTGGTCGGCGATCACGGGCCCAACCACCTCGGTGGGCCGGGAGTCGATCACGGCATGCTTTCGGGCACAGCGGGCCCGGCGCGCGTCAGCCTGGAAAAGTCGGGGCCCGGACAGAGCGCGTATCAGGTTCACGACGAAGATGTGACCGCCGCAACGGTGGATTACTTGAACCGCCTTGGCGTCCGAAAGCGGGCAGGGGTATTGGATGAACCGTTCTCCGTCTCCGTTGGGTTTATGCTGCCCCATCAGCCCTTCGTGGCACGTCGAGCCGATTATGACCTTTATCAAGGCAAGATGACGATGCCCAAACACCCCGAACCGTTCTCCGAAGATCTCCACCCTTATTTTCGATGGTGGCGGGAGCAGTGTGGCATTGTCGAGGTGACCGAAGCGGAGATCCTCAGAGCGCGGACGGCTTACTGGGCGCTGGTCACGCGGATGGATGCGATGATTGGCGAGATCTTGGAGGCGCTTCGAGCAAACGATCTGGCGGAGAACACGGTCATCCTTTACTCCTCCGATCACGGCGAGCAGGTCGGCGAGCACGGTCTCTGGTGGAAACAGACCTTTTACGAGCATTCCGCGACAGTCCCCGCCATCCTTTCATGGCCCGGTGTTTTGCCGGAGGGAATTCGATGTGATCGAGTGATCAGCGCGCTGGATCTGAACGCAACGATGCTGGATGCGCTCGATGCGCTGCCCTTGCCGAGTTCTCACGGCCGAAGTGTGCTGCCGCTTGTACGCGATGAAAATCCCCAATGGGAGGACATCGCTTTCTCTGAGTATTGCACGGACGAAGGCTGCATCCACCGAATGGTCCGCAGGGGTGACTGGAAACTGAACTACTACCATGGACAACCGCCGCAACTCTTCAACTTGAAAGAAGATCCGGATGAACTGCATGATCGCACACAGGACCCAATGTGCCAGGAGATACAGGAGATCTTGACGCAGCGTGTGCTGGAAGGATGGAATCCCGATTTGGTCGCGGAGAAGATGGCAGCCAGGCGAGCGGAGCGAAAGATTTTGACCGACTGGGCGCGTCATACCCAGCCGAAAGATTTATACCGCAGGAATCTTCTGCCGGAGATGGATTACCTAGATTGAGGCAATGAGGAAGTGCAAAATCCTTGATGTCATCATAAACTGTTACAGCCCGAAATTCGCCGAAAGGCTTTCGATACATCCTAACCCGATTTTGCGAAATTTTGCCAAGGAGGCCCATATCATGAATGCTACCGAATCGACAAACACGGTCGATCCATTCGAGTTGCGCAAACTGTATAAATACCTCCGTGTCGTGGACGTCTGCGACGCGATGGACGGCATTGGGTATTTCGACACGGGACTGATGTCCCCCGAAGTTCGTCCCCTTTGGGAGGGGATGAAATTCTGGGGTGTCGCCTTGACCCTCCGCTGTGTGCCTGCGAATCGCCCGATGTGGAAACTCAACACCACCGAAGAGATTGTCGGCGCACATGGCATCTGGTTCAAGGAGGTAGGAAACGTCAGCTACCGCGATCAGATCCAATCGGGGCACGTGATTGTGACCGATACGGGGGGCTCCCGAGAGGTCGGATTTTGGGGGTCTGCCAACGCCTTAGGTATGATTGCGGCAGGCGCGGTGGGAATCATCACGGACGGGTACTGTCGGGATACGGACGAATTGATACTCCAAAAAACGCCGATCTGTTCCCGCGCGCGTGGACGGACGATTATCCCCGGCCGCATTGAGTCCGTGGAGGTCCAGACACCCATCGGCTGCGGCGGCGTGCAAGTCCGTCCCGGCGACATCATCGGCTGCGATGGCGATGGCGTGGTGCTTGTGCCTATCGAAATTGCTAAAGAAGTGGCTGTGCATGCCCGTGCGATTCTACTGGCGGACATGCGGTCAAGGCGTAGGCTCTATGAACGCCTGGGCATGACACCGGATGCCACCGTTGACTACGACACGGTCGAGGCTTACTATCGCCAATTTGAATAGGACTGACATCAGCTCTGTAGGGGCACGGTGTGCTGTGCCCCTGTTTTTACGACATCGTGAACACAACCCCCAACGCTTCGTCCGGGGTTTGGATGAGTTTCTCACACCCCTCGGCAGCCTGATCAATCGGCACGACATCGGTGATCAGGGGTTTCACCTTCAGTTTGCCTTCGGACATGAATCGCAGCACCAATTCCAGATTGCGCTGCGTCGGCCAGGGAACGAACACCGGCGGGTAATCTGACCCGTGTTCATACGCTTCGTCGTGATAGCCGGGCCCTGTCCGTGCGGCACTGATTACGTCCACATTGCCGAGCCCAGCCGCGAAAATGTGTGTGATGTTAGCGCCACCGACAATCACAATGCGTCCCATCTTATGCGTATCGGGTGTTGTTTTGAGCATGCTGCGAATCTGGCGAAACGCTTCCGTCCCGTCGCCGCCGAAGGCGATGATGCCACAGTCCATGCCGTAGCCGTTTGTGAATTCCGCCGCAATCGGCAGCGCATCCGCTTCCGAGATGTTGACAGCTTGATTCACGCCCGCCTCCTGCGCAATTTTCACACGCAACGGCAAGCGATCCAGCCCCATAACGTAAGCGCCGGCGATCTGCGCGATCTGGCACGCAAGTTGCCCTACTAGACCGAGCCCCGCCACAACCACGTTTTCGCCGATTACGATGCGTCCACGCTGCACCGCATGTAAAGCGGTGGCGGCGAGATGATTGGAAGCGGCTTCCGCATCACTCACGTTGTCGGGGATTTTGGCGCACAGATTGTGCGGTATACAAGCGTGCGTTGCGTGCTGCGCGTATCCACCTCCCATCCCCGCCACGCGATCACCAATCTCGAATTCGTCGCAATCCCCGCTTTTGTCGATGACGACGCCGGCATTGCTATAACCGAACGGGCGTTTCGTTGGGTTCGGACCGGGATTGGCGCGTCTACCTTTGACCCCACCAAGCCCGGAGCCGGGACTGACCATCGAGGCTCGAACTTCAACCAGCAACTGTCCGGGCCTGAGCGTCGGGCTCTGTTCCTCTTCCGTCCAGATTTTTCCGTTGCTGTCCATCACAACGACTTTTCTTGTCTGACTCATGATAACCGTCCTATCCCATTTCTTTTGACTTCCAGCCGCTTGACTTGGGAGGATTTAATCCACACGATAGGGAGCAAGCGACTCATAGTTGGGTTCGATGCCAATCCCCGGCACACTCGGAGGGCTCACCGTGCCATCATCGTTGAGCCGGAGGGTATGATGATAGATTTTGCCCCACATCGGGTCAACAGTGTCGCGGTAAAACTCCAGGATTAGCCCGTTCGCGATCGCCGCCACCAGATGGACATGGAGCTCCTGCGGACCATGCGGCGCAATGTCCAGGTCATAAGCCTGGGCTAAAGCCACCACTTTCATAAACTCCGTCACGCCGCCAAGGATAATCGCGTCGGCATTGAGAATCGCCACGGCTTGTTGGGCAATCAGGTCACGGAAACCGTAGCGGGTATATTCGTTTTCGCCCGTCGCGATGGGAATCGTCGTGACGGCTGCGAGTTTGCGGTGTCCCTCGTAGTCGTCGGGGGCGACTGGCTCCTCGAACCAGAAGGGATCGAATTCCTCAATTCGCCTGGCCAACTGAATGGCTTCGTAGTAACGGTAGGCGCAGTTGGCATCGACCATTAGCTTGACGTCTGGCCCGATGGCTTCGCGGACCGTTTTCACCCGCTCAACATCCTCACGGATGGATGCCCCGCCAACTTTCATCTTAATGGCCTTCGCCCCCATCTCGACATTCTCTATCATTTCCTGCGCGAGCTCTTTCAAGCCCTTACCGTCTTCATAGTATCCGCCGGCGATATAGGTTGGTACACGGTCGCGATAGCCACCAAGTAACTTGTAGAGCGGCATGCCAGCGACCTTCGCGCGAAAGTCCCACAAGGCGATGTCGATGGCGCTGATGGCCCGGGTCGTGATGCCGCGCCGACCAATCAGCTTGGGAACCCACATCTTATGCCACAGCCGTTCCACGTCCAGTGGGTCCTCGCCAATGAGTTCCGGTTTGAGATGCTCAATCGTGGCTCTGGCAATGGGACTCGTCGCTCCCAGCCCGATACCGGTGATTTCCGTGTCCGTCTCGATTTTGACCAGCCCTATGCCCGAATGCGTGTAGACATGCTTGCCATTGCGAATTGGCTTGTGGCGCGGCCAGCGATAACTTTCCGTCGTAATATCAATGATTTTCATGCGTTACCTCCATTTGTACAACACAGATGAACAGGCGAGACTCGAACTAACCGAGCGCACTCACCACCGCGTCGCCGACCTGTGATGTGTTAGCATTTCCGCCCAAGTCGGATGGGAGCGTCTCGCCATCCTCAATGACCTTGAGCACGGCTTTATCTATCGCCGCCGCCGCTTCCTCTTGACCGACAAAGCGCAGCATCATCGAACCGGAGGTAATCGCCGCCAGCGGATTGGCGATGCCCTTGCCCATAATATCCGGCGCGCTTCCGTGAACCGGCTCGAACATGGACGGGAAGCGACGCTGCGGATCGATATTCCCGCTAGGCGCGAGGCCCATGCTGCCGGTGATGATTGCGCCGATGTCCGTGAGGATGTCCCCGAACAGGTTGCGGGCGACCACCACGTCGAAGTCCTCCGGTCGCCGGACAAAGTCCATCGCTGCGGCGTCTACCAGCAACGACTCCGTCTGTACGTCGGGATACCGTTCTGCCACTCGCTCAAAGGCTCGGTCCCATACAACCATGCTGTAGCCCTGCGCGTTCGACTTCGTAACGGAAGTGACCTTGCGCTTTTTGTCCCGCGTGCGAGCCAGGTCAAATGCGTAAGTGATGACACGCTCGCTGCCGTGTCGGGTGAATACGCTGACCTGCACGCCAATTTCTTCCGGGAAGCCCTGGTACTGGAATCCGCCGATGTTAGCATACTCGCCCTCCGTGTTCTCTCGTATCACGACCAGATCGATGTCCCAACCCGCTTTGCCCTTTAGCGGCGAGTTGATGCCGGGATAAAGTACACTGGGTCGCTCACAGACGTACTGATCGAATCTGCGCCGGATGGGCAGCAATAGACCGTTGAGCGTGATATGGTCCTGAATGTCGGGATGCCCGACCGCCCCGAGATAGATCTGGTCAAGCGCAGCCAGTGTGTCCAGAGCATCGGCTGGCATCATGCGCCCATGCTTGAAGTAATAATCCGAACCCCAGGGGAACTCGACAAAGTTCCATTTGATGTCGTACGCTTCAGCGATGGTTGTAAGAACCTTGATGCCCTCTTCAATCACCTCGACCCCAATCCCGTCGCCTCGGATCACTGCAATCTTGTATTCAGCCATGCTTTGCCTTTCTATTTCTGAGGAATATCAGTAGTCCGCAATTCGGCCGATTGTGTCATCACTTCGGCTGCGCTCAGTGCAGGCTCTGAACACTTCGGCGGAGTTTATCCCTTCGGCAGGCTCAGGGCAGGCTCGGTGAAGGATCTCCCAGATCTTGTTGAACAGGGAATTCTTCGGGAAGATTCTTCGTCGTTGCGCTCCTCAGAATGACAGTTTGCAGGCTACTGAATATGGTTCTACAATCATCTTATCAGAAGTTGACTGTTCGGGCAACAAAAAAGTGCTTGACTCGATTCGAGGCATCTGATATGCTCACTCAAAAAGCAGGGAGGATCTCATGGAAATTGGACGACTTATCGGGAACCTGGACCAACTGGAGGATGTGGCGAATTGGGGATATGACTATGCGGAGATTGTGCCCTCACTCCTTGGGCCAGA
>JAPUIP010000182.1 GCA_027296925.1 Candidatus Poribacteria bacterium
CTTCAGAACCTGTCCTCGAGCGCAGCGAAGGATCGGGGAGCCTCATGAGCAACTGCCTCCAACCGCCGAATTCGTTCGGTGGCATTGGCGGTGGAATGAATTCCACCGTTGGAGGGTGTCATGAAGCTCCGATCCTTCGGCTTCGCTCAGGACTGAAACGATCGGTATCTGGGCAAATCCCACAACTTTTTTCTTAACTTGATCCGTATGGGGTAATCGGACTGCCAACCATCCTCGGATTTATCGGCGGCAGTCGCCCACTTTTCCCAGTCGCTGTATCGATCTTTGAGAGTTTCCATCATGCTGTTTCCTAAAGGTTAGGTTTAGCGGGAACAATATGCGTATAGCCTTTACTGTCATAGTGAATGGTCCCACGTGTCGTGGGCATCCTATTACCGTTTGGGTCAACGTAGATACCAATCACTTCGCCGAAATCAACTACCTCTTTGTTTCCATGCTGAATACCTCCACCCGCGGCTCGGTCTATGAGTACTGCGTCCGATGGTAAAGGTTAAATCCGCTCAATCCCATCCGCAGGCAGCCAACCCGCATTCTCCTCCGGAAGATAGATTTTGACCCAATCGCGACGTTCCTCGTGAATTTGGATCTTTGTTCCCTCATGTAGGGGAAGGGCAATCGCCTCTGCGCCCGAATCCGGCGTACTCCGCACCGCAATTTCATCTACCGTGACGATTGCATACGGCACGATGAGTTCATGGACTTTCAAGCTGACAAGCAGCAACGAAAACAGCCACGCCAAACACCCGACCGGAGCGATATACCGCAGAACCCTTCGCAGGGGACGGTTCTGGGAGAACTGGAGCCAGACGATACTCAGGGCGGCAATCCAGTACGGAACAAGCCCGAACCAAGCGATCTCATCCGGATGTAACGCACCGTATAGGAGCGAAAATCCAGAAAGTGGTTTGACGAGGTCGAATTGATCGATATTCTGTGCTTTAGCAACTTTGAGATTGAAGATTGTGTCTTTGTCGCGTGGGATTAACCGCTTTGCACGCTCGTAGTTCAAGATGGCCTTTCCGCGCTTTCCGAGGCGAAAATAAGCATTGCCGAGATTATAATAGACGATTCCGCTTGGAAGCGAAGCGGCGATCTGTTCATACTTTTCAATCGCCTGCTGATACTGCCCATCCGCATAGGCTGCATTTGCTCGCCGATAGCTGGCCTCCAGCGTCGATTGGGATTGGGCATAAAGATGCAGATTTCCGCCGAATGTAAAACTTAAAACGTAGAACGCAAAAGCAAGTTTTCCCGCTTTAGTCAATGTTCTGTCGTTCCTTCTCGATGGCATAGATTGCGGTTTTGGCACGGTTGAGGGCATTTTCCGTATCCGTCGGATTCGCAGCAACCGGTGCAAACCGCACATAGTCGCATTGGGTCAGCACCTCCACAAGCCGCGTTGTAACAGCTTCAGAAAGCCCTGCCGCCTCGCATTGCTGGCGCGCAAGTTCGGGATTCAGCCCAGTCGGTGAAAGATCGAAGATGTCACCAATGTATTGGTATAAGCCAGTAGCGAGCGCAGCGAAGGCCGCCGCCGGCCCACGCGAAATCTGCTTCTCAACCGCTTCGATCGCGCTGAGCGCTTTCTTTGCAGCTTGTTGTCGTCGAAGCTGGGTGAAGTCCCGCTTGGCACGTTGCTGCTGATAGAGCCATGTCGCCAGAACGACGATAACCGGCACAATTTGGAGTGCCCAGAATGATGCGCGCTTATGGGGATAAACACTTTGATCGGTCAGTTTGAGAGAATCCGGCTTGATATATCGAATATCCTGCTTGAGGACGCGGACATCGGACTGTACCGTTTGCGTCGTGGTTGTGCCGATTGCACCGTTGGGGTTTGGCATCACATTGATGGTCATCGGCACGGTACGCGCGATCTGGTAGCTCTCCGTCTGTGGATGGAAATACGGGTACGCGATCGCTGGAATGGTCCAGTTCCCCGCTTTCGATGGAATAATGACATATTCATACGTGCGACGCCCCTGGATTTCTGAGCCGACTTCGCCAATCGCATCCGTAATCTTCGGGTCGTACACGGTCATATTGGGAAGCGCGGGGATGGCCGGTGGTGTTAATGTTTCGATGTTCCCTTGTCCAGAAATCTGCACCCGCAGCGTCAATCCATCCCCCGCTTCGAGCTCCAGCCGATCCGCCTGCGCACTGATCTGGTATTGGCCGACGGCGCCCGTGAAGGTCGCCGGTTTCCCGGACTGGGGAAGCGGCCGGACGTCGATTTCGATCGGATCAGTAACCAACACTTTCAGTCCGTCGATGCGCCCAAAACCGACGGAAGTGGGCAGGGACAGTTTCGCCGGTTCGATCCGGGTTTTGCCGGCGGCAATTGGGAACAGCGCAACCCGAATCTCCGCAACCCAATAAGGCGTTCCATCAACGACCTCCCTTCGGTTCGATTTTTGATCTAATGTTTTTTCCCAAAACCGCGTCCAAGCAGGCAAGGTATATTTGGGGGAGTCCAGACTTGGAATGCGCGTGTTGTAGAGATAACGAAAGGTGTAGGTGATCTGTTCATTGACATAAGGTTGCGTATTATCGACGAAAGCCTCAACTTTATGAACGCCACCGTTAAACGTGTCCGTGAAGGTATTGGCCCTCGATTCGCTTGGGCCGGGCTTCTGGGACCTGGCTAAGACCTCGATGGTGATCGGATCGGTGGTGTAGGTTTTGCCGCCATACGGAATCTGGATGCGCGGCAGTATAAATTTCCCAGCCTTTTTACCCCGAAGCAGGTACGTCCAGGTCATCGAGACAGCAATCCGCCCGCCACTGAGGTTGTATTGACTGGACGACCCACCATAAGAGGCACCCAGCTCCGGCGGCAGCTTCAGTTTGGGGGGCTGGAGGCGGTTGAATTGTGTATCGCCGGAAATGGTCACCCGTAGCGTCGCGGTCTCGTCGAGGGTAATGATTTTGGGGGTAACCGCGGCTAATACCCGGATGTTCTGGCTGTAAGCCGCGCCGGCGAAGCAGACATAGACGGAGAACCCTAAAAGGGTAAAAAGTAAAACGTGAAACGTGAAGTTCGAACAGAGCTCGTTTCCCCGTTTTCTACCAATCTTTCTCCTGCCGCTGGCGTTTTGAAAATCGCTTGCGCAAGATCTGCTTCTGAATTTCCTTTTCGTCATCCTTGAAAGCCTCCAGAAGGCGAATTGCATCTTCTTTGGACATCTCATCGGGCTGCTGGGTTGAATCTTGTTCAGGGGTTGGCGACGATTCTTCGGATTTCGTTTCGGGGGCGTCT
The DNA here is from genome assembly GCA_027296925.1 of Candidatus Poribacteria bacterium. Classification (GTDB taxonomy): domain Bacteria; phylum Poribacteria; class WGA-4E; order WGA-4E; family PCPOR2b; genus JAPUIP01. The sequence goes on from JAPUIP010000182.1 coordinate 3,281, forward strand.
TGCTCGGATGATTCCGGGTTCTGCTGGTCTTGTTGCTGCTCTTCCGTGTCATCCTCATTCTGCTGGTTCTGCTCCTGTCCATCCTGCTCACTATTACCGGAATCCGATTGATTCTGTTGCTGGGACTGTTGTTGCACTAATTTCTCAAGCGCAAGTTCAAGGTTGTATTTGGCATCGAGATCGGTTGGGTTCAAACGCAATGCGCTCTTGTAGGACCGGATGGTGCCCTCCATATCCCCGGACTGGAATTGGGTGTTTCCGAGATTGTAATACGCTTGCGCTTGAAGTACGGAGTCTTTCGTGTCCAGCGAACGCCGGAATTCATTCCCCGCCTCATCAAAGCGTTGCTGCCGGTAGAGCGCCGTTCCCAGATTGTAGTGGGGGATGGACGCTTCCGGCCGCTCTGTGGCCGCCGATTGATACGCTTCGCGAGCGGCGTCGTATTCTCCCGCTTCGTAGTGTGCGTTGCCACGCTGGATCAGGCGCGACCAGCCACCAAACCACCCGATCAGAAAGAGGGATAAAAGGATGAGCACACAGCGCGGATAGCGGATGATGAACGGTGATGATCTGTGGATTCGCATTTTCCTGTTTTCTCTCGATGATGTATTACGAATTTAACGATACGTGGTACCAACATGATGTAGGATCGGCAGCCGGTCGAATGGCATTTGGATCAGGATAAGGCGACGGAGACCATCGGAACGAGAACCCGCATCCCCACTCGTTTCGATGCTCCGCGTCGGAACGCAAATCCTCCGCTCTGCGGTGAAATTTGCATAACAAAATGCTTAATCCGATCCGTATGCGGCACTGCCTTGAAAGCCCTCTCCCATCGCGTTAATCTTTACCCACAGATTAGCAAGCCGAGCCGGTCGAATGGCATTTCTGACAATCTCCCCTTTGGAAAAGGTCCTTGGACTCTCGCGCAGCGGAGGGGCCGGGGGGATTTCCTGATCTGTCTAGGCGACCCCGAAAATCCCCCTTTACAAAAGCTAATCCTTACCCACAAATTTGCGACGCCTTGTGGCAT
>JAPUIP010000183.1 GCA_027296925.1 Candidatus Poribacteria bacterium
ATGAATCAGTGGCAAGAACCGGAGATAACTCCATCGCTTGTGATTCGTGACTTTGAAAAAGGGGCCGTCTCGCAAGGCCGAAAGTTGTCTAAGGTTACGCTCAAGCAGCACTTCGATGTTTTCCTTCATACTTACGTGCCAACGCGGGGCTCAAAAGGGGACGTACTCGAAGATAACCTCGATTGCCCCTTAATTGAACTCGATTTGATTCGGCAAATTGGAGAAAGCGTTTTAGACCGACAAAATGGGAAACGGGAACCGGTCTACGCCTTCAACCGTGACCCCAAGCCGCAAATCAGCCAGCCGCTTTTTGTCTTCTGCTTAAATGACTTCTGGACAACCTATCACCCGAAAGAGAACACGCTGTCATTCCGTGAAGTCGCTTCTGGGCATGGTAGCCCTGGTCAAATTTTCAAGTTGCCGGAACGCGAAATTCGTGACCGCCTAGAAAATATCGAAAACTCCACAAACGGCGCGATAAGCTTTCATGAGTCCGTGAACCTTCAGCAGATTCAAAAGCACAAAGACGTCGAATGGGAAAACCTATTGAATGCTGTTTATCATCCAGAGGAGAGTTAGCCTTTGAACTACACCATCGCCAGCCTATTCCATATCAACCCCCGCTTTTTGCGTTCAACCCACCTTGAGCGAGATTTTGCCGCCCCGGACAGTTGTACGGGATACATACTGACCGATTTTACGAAGTCCTGTCTGGAGCGTTTGGCTGAAGGTTTGGTAGCAGGTTCGACCAAGCGGGCATGGCGATTAACCGGAGATTATGGCACCGGGAAATCAAGTTTCGCTTTGGTCCTAGCCCGCCTGTTTTCAGGTCATCACAATGGGGCACCCGAAAATTTGCAAAGGGCAGTTGACATCGCTGGGGTAGGCAAAGAAAATCTGAATCTGATACCCATTCTGGTTACCGGAAACCGGTTGCCTTTGGGTATATCGCTTCTTAAAGCGTTACGGAAATCCCTTGCTACGACTTTTACCAATGGTTCCAATATAACGCTTCCGTCCCGACTTCAAAACATCGTGGAGACTTTAGACGAAAACATACCGTCACACGTTGAGCAACGCGAAATCCCGAGCATCGGGGATGAAGAGATTGTCGAATGTCTCATCCAGTTTAGTGAAGTCGTCAAATCAGATTCCAAGAGATCAGGGGTTCTTCTTATCCTTGATGAATTAGGTAAATTCCTTGAGTTTGCGGCGATGTATCCGGAGCGTCAGGACATCTATCTGCTTCAGCAATTGGCAGAAGCCGCCGCACGTAGCGGAGATACGCCGCTGTTTGTTTTGGGACTTCTTCATCAAGGGTTCAGTGCTTATGCCGACCATTTGGATGGGGCGTCTAAGCAAGAGTGGGAAAAGGTCGCAGGGCGGTTTGAAGAGATCCTCTTTAACCAGCCACTGGAGCAGGTTGCCCTTCTGTTGGTCTCTGCCTTGGGGGTTCGGACAGAAGACGTTCCCGCAGCTTACCGAAACGAGGCAACGGCTCAAATGGAATTCGCCATTGAACAGGGCTGGTATGGCCCCGTACCCCTGCGAAGTCGAAGCCGAGATAACTTCGACGGCTTGCTGGATAAAGCACCGGAACTATTCCCCCTAGATCCACTCGCCGTACCTGCCATCATGCGAACGATGCATCGGTTCGGACAGAACGAAAGATCGCTCTTCAGTTTTCTTCAATCTTCCGAGCCGTTTGGTTTGCAAGCCTATTCGTCACAGCAGTCCCTTGAACATGCACGGCTTTATCGAATCTATGACTTCTACGATTATGTGCGGGCGAATCTGAGCCATTCACTCCACCTTCAGAGTATGCAAACACACTGGAGTGTTGTTGATTCTGTCGTTTCGGGCTACATCTCCGATGACAGTTTGGAAATCGAAGTGCTGAAAACGGTTGGGATGTTGAACCTGCTGAACGCCAATGACTTGCTTCCAACAGAGGTGGTTGTCGTGGAGGCGGTGGCGGGCACCCGGAAAGATTTGCGGGAAGGTGTCAGTCATGCAATCGACACACTGAAACATGAGAAACGCCTTCTATACGACCGGGGCGTTGCGGGTGGTTTGTGTCTTTGGCCGCACACCAGTGTGGACTTAGACGCCGCTTATAAAAACGCTGAGCGTGCGGTTGGACGCATTGGGCGGGTGAGTGAGCGAATTAAAGCCCATCTTGAGCCGAGACCAATCGTTGCTCGCAGGCATTACATCCAAACGGGAAATCTACGTCATTTTGAAATTCGGTATCTATCGGCATCCGAATTTGGCAGATTGATGTCCCTACCGGGTGGAGATGTGGATGGGACAATGGTCATCGTGTTATGCGATTCGCTTGGAGAGCGGGAGCAGGCGTTACAGGTGGCTCAAGCATCTGAATTTATCAATCATCCCCAAGTTATTATCGCCATTCCAGACCCGTTGCGTAACGTTGCGGAGTATCTTCGAGATTATCTGTGTTGGGAATGGGTCGGGAAGAATGCGTTGGAACTCAACACCGACCCTTACGCCCGTGAGGAAGTGTCGCGTCAGCGGCATGCTACCCGTGCCCGTCTTGAAAAGCGAATCGCCGACTTGATTGATCTGCGTAACTATTCAGGGACGATGACAATCAATTGGTTTTCCGAAGGAGAACCGCTGTCTATTTCCACAGGCAAGCAACTCCTAAAGCACCTTTCGAACGTCTGCGACCGGATTTTCGACCAAGCTCCCCAAATTCAAAACGAACTCATCAATAGACGGAACTTGAGTTCTGCTGCTGCCGGTGCCCGGATGCGTTTGATTGGGGGGATGTTAGAAAGAGAATCTCAGCCGAACTTGGGAATGCCGGAAGACAAACGACCACCTGAGATGTCGATGTACCTCTCGATTTTGAAGCAGGGAAACGTCCACGTCAAAGGGAAAAAGACGTGGTACATCCAAGAACCTCCGCAGAATGCAGACCCGTGCCATATCTTACCGGCGCTGAGGCGAATTGAGGAGATTTTGAAGTCAGAGACGGATAAGAAAGTCAACGTGTCCGAATTGTTTGCAGAACTCCGCAAGCCGCCTTATGGAATCCGCGATGGATTGATTCCCCTTCTGTTAGCGATCTACATTGTCGCCCATCGACAGGACATCGCTACCTTTGAAGATGGTACCTTTTTGCGTCAGGTGAAAGAGGTTGATTTCCTGCGGTTGACGAAGGCACCGGACTGTTTTGAAATTCAGCACAGTGAAATCGAAGGCATCCGTGCCTCAGTTTTCGATCGGCTCATCACGGTACTTGGCATCCAGCAAACATCAGATGAACATAATTCTCGAATTCTTGACGTTGTCCAGCCGCTATGTACCTTTGTCGTGCAACTTCCGGAATATGTCCATAAAACAAAGAAGCTATCTCAAGAAGCCATTGCAGTCCGCGACAGGCTCATGTCAGCTCGAGAACCAGCGACACTCCTTTTCCGTGAACTCCCAATCGCTTGCGGGCACCCTCCATTTGATATGACCGACTCCATTGACGATAGCCGGGTGCAGGTCTTCGCCGAGAAACTTAAAGTTTATCTGGCTGAATTGAAGGACGCCTATACCGAATTGCTTGAACGCTTGAAATCCGCCATTTTCGAGGTGTTTGATGTAGCCGATAGCGATTTACAATGTAGAAGTTCACTAGCAAACCGTGCCGCTGCTTTGCTGGTCAGTGTCAGTGAATCCCGACTTAAAGCCTTCTGCTTCCGTTTGAGTGACAAGAATCTCCCTGAGACGAAATGGATTGAATCCGTTGCCAGCTTCATCGCTTCAAAGCCCCCGTCCTATTGGATTGATTCAGATGAACACACGTTCCACCATGAACTTACCGCCTTGGCAGAGCGGTTTCAGCATGTCGAGAGTATCCATTTTGGGATGGGCGATATTCCCGAAGGGAGCGAGGGAATTCGCCTCTCAATTACGCACGCCGATGGAAGCGAACGCGCAGAAGTGGTGTACCTACGTCCCGAAGCGGAAAAGCAGTTAGCCGACCTCCAAGAGCAGATTCAAAGTTTACTGACGAAACACGGTCGTTTAGGCTTGGCCGCCGTTTCCCGTGCGGTTTGGGAAGAACTGAACCAGGCTGCGGAGGAACTCACTTAAACCGATGATTTTAGAGGGTGCATTCGTTATCAAGGTGCAAGATTCAAGATTCAGGATGCAAGTGAATCCTGAATCCTCAATGAGCGGAAATGCACCATTACCAATATGAAATGGAGATCTAACGATGAGCCAAAAGGTTCGCCATATTCTCAGCCTCTCAGGTGGCAAGGACAGCACGGCATTAGCCATCTACATACGTGACCGTGTCCCTGAGATGGAGTGCATCTTTCACGATACCGACAAAGAGTTGCCAGATACGATTGAATATCTCAATCGCTTGGAAGCATACCTTGGCAAGCCGATTGTGCGAACAACAGCCGACACCAGTTTTGACAAGCTCTTGAGGGTATATGGTGATATGTTGCCTTCAAATCATCGCCGCTGGTGTACGAGGATGCTGAAACTCAAACCCTTTGAGGCTTACGTCGGCGATGACCCGGTCATCAACTACGTCGGTCT
>JAPUIP010000184.1 GCA_027296925.1 Candidatus Poribacteria bacterium
AACTCACGCAACACGAAATCCATCTCACACACATGGAGACCAGTTACCGCGACCCTGTTATTGAAAGAACTTTGACGCAGATCCAATTAAAGAAGTTGCAGATGATGCTCGCTCCGGTGCTGAAAACCAATGCCTTCTATCGACGAAAGCTCGGTGAAGCCGGGGTGAAACGACCGGAAGATGTGCAAACGCTCGAAGATTACCGGCGGTTGCCTTTTACCACCAAAGCGGAACTCTCCGCGGATCAAGCGGCTCATCCGCCCTACGGCACGAATCTCACCTTTCCTCGTGAACGCTACATCCGAATTCATCAAACCTCGGGCACCACCGGCGAACCGTTGCGCTGGCTGGATACCGAAGAGAGTTGGAATTGGTGGGCCCGGTGCTGGGCATCGGTATATAACGCCGCCGGCGTGACCGAAACGGATCGAATCTTCTTCGCCTTTTCGTTTGGCCCCTTCATCGGTTTCTGGAGCGCCTACGAAGGGGCACGCCACATCGGTGCATTATCCATTCCGGGGGGTGGGATGACATCCCTGCAGCGGGCGAGAGCGATCTATTTTAATGACATCTCAGTCGTCATCTGCACACCGACTTATGCCTTGCGCCTGGCTGAGGTCGCCGAGGCGGAGGGCATTGACATCGCTAATTCCAACGTTCGGATCACCATTCATGCCGGCGAGCCCGGCGCGAGTTTGCCGGCAACAAAACATCGCATCGAACGCGCTTGGGGCGCCCGGTGTTACGACCACGCCGGTGCGACGGAGGTTGGTGCGTGGGGCTTTGCGTGTCAGGCGCAGTCAGGTGTTCACGTCAACGAGGGCGAGTTCATCTGGGAGGTGATTGATCCGGTTACGGCGGAGCCCGCCGAAGAAGGCGAACTGGTTATCACCAACCTGGGGCGAATCGGTATGCCGGTCATCCGCTACCGCACCGGTGACCGCGTGAAACTGCAAACCGATCCGTGCGAATGTGGACGTACCTTTTGGCGTCTGGAAGGCGGCGTCATCGGGCGGATCGATGACGTACTAATCATCCGCGGCGTGAATGTCTACCCCAGCGCGATTGAGAATATCGTCCGTCATTTCCCAGAAGTCGGCGAGTTTGCGGTGGACGTTTATCGCCGGGGCGAACTCGATGAAATGGAGGTTCGACTGGAGGTCAACGGCAGTGAGCCCGAACGGATCTCCGCCGCTGTCGCCAAAGCGGTTCGCAATGCGTTAGGGCTACGTGTGGATGTGACGCCGGTCGCCTATGAAACGCTGCCTCGATTTGAACTGAAGGCGCGTCGCTTTACAGACCATCGCCATCTCGACGGGGAGTGAGTGCTTGAGTGATTTGGAGGATACAGAGTCTAGTGCACGTCGGCGGAAGTTCTTGCCCCACGCCGTGGCAGAAGCCTATTCCGACGCATTGAAGCGAGCGGCACTCGAAGCCTTTGAAGGTCAATATGTGGAAGCCCAACTTGAAGCCATGATTTACCCAGAACAGATTCGAGGGGAAGCGCTTACGCTCATCTATGAAGGGGATAATGATTGAACCGGCGGGATTTCCTCAAACTCATTTCGATGGGCGTTTCGGGCTTTTGCCTATCCGGGTGTTCGGATGTCGAAGAGGTCGTTGAAGACGTCATCGAAGAACATAGGATTGAGATTGGCCCGCTCCGTGCCGAAACGTTAGCGTCCGGGCTCGATACGCCGTGGGACCTCGCCTGGGGGCCGGATGATGCCATCTGGGTCACCGAGCGCAAGGGGACAATCTCCCGTGTGGATACCGCCAACGGTCAGGTCATCGAGGTGGGTCAGGTTGACGTCGTCGAGGTGAGCGAAAGCGGGTTGATGGGCATGGGCTTTCACCCTGACTTTGACGCGCAGCCTTACGTCTACGCGGTTCACTCTTTCCGTGCTGCGGCTGGCATTCGGAACCGCCTCATTCGGATGCCTTTCGATGGAGTGAAGCTCGGTAATTCAGAAACCTTACTGGACAACATCCCCGGCGCCGGCAACCATAACGGCTCGCGTATCGCTATCGGTCCGGATCGCCTTCTCTACATGACTACCGGTGATGCGCAGCAATCCCTTCTTGCACAGGAGTTGACCTCCCTCGCCGGCAAGGTACTCCGTCTAACTTTGGAGGGGCAACCCGCGCCGGGCAATCCGTTCGGCACGGAGATCTATTCCTACGGTCACCGTAATCCGCAGGGGCTCGTCTTCCACCCGGAGACGGGAGACCTCTACATCACCGAACACGGTCCGAGAGACAACGATGAGGTCAATCGCGTCGAAATCGGCCGGAACTACGGCTGGCCGAACGTTCGTGGCTTTTGTGACGGAGATGTTCGGAACGAAACGGATTTCTGTCAAGCTCAGAACATCGTGGAGCCGGTGGCAGCGTGGACGCCCACGATCGCTCCTGCGGGCGCAGATTTCTACAACGCGGACCTCATTCCAGACTGGAAAGGCAGTTTACTTTTCACAGCACTCAAAGGTGCGGCGCTTGTCCGACTCATCCTCTCTGAAGATGGCAGCCAGGCCATTGCAGAGGAGTTTCTTTTTCAACGCGAGTTCGGGCGCCTCCGCGATGTGTTGGTTGGCCCGCATGGGGAGGTCTACCTCGCGACGAGCAACCGTGATGGTCGGGGAAGCCCTGGCCCAGAAGATGACCGCATTCTGCGGATCGAACCGGAATTGATTCGGAAGAATGGCGCGTAACAATCTACACACCAATTCTGGCTTCACACAATACGGATGAAAACAATGAAAAACACAGATTTTGCGCGCAGCAAAAATTACGATGTCATCGTTATCGGCGGCGGGCCGGCGGGAAGCACCACCGCGGCATTAGTCGCAGAAATGGGACATCGCGTTTTGCTTTTGGAACGGCACAAATTGCCGTGCTTTAAGATTGGTGAATCGCTAATGCCCGCGACCTACTGGACATTTAAGCGGCTCGGCGTTCTTGAAAAACTGAAAGCAAGCCACTTCCCCAAAAAATACAGTGTCCAGTTTTATTCAGACGCCGGCAAAGCCTCCGCGCCCTTCTACTTTTTTGAGAATGACTCGCATGAGAGTTCCGTGACCTGGCAGGTTTTGCGCAGCGAGTTTGATCAGATGCTGCTCGAAAATGCGCGTGAGAAAGGGGCGGAGGTACAGCGAGGTGTGAGCGTTCACGAGGTGTTATTTCAGGGCAATCGGGCCGTTGGCGTCCGGGCGAAACGCTCGGATGGAAACCTTGAAGAGCTCGCAGCCAAAGTCATCGTTGATTCCACAGGCCAAAGCACCCTCATCTCTCGGAACTTAAAAATCAAAACGACCGAACCGAAGCTGAAGAAGGCGTCGATTTTCACCCACTTTGAGGGCGGGATTCGCGACGCGGGCATTGATGAGGGGGCAACGTTAATCCTCCATACCGAGAACAAGGATTCGTGGTTCTGGTACATCCCACTTCCGTATGACCGCGTGAGCGTAGGCGTTGTGGGGTCGATTGACGGTCTCCTGCAGAATCGTCGGTCGCGCGACGCCCAGCTTGACCATCAGGCAATTTTTGGGGAAGAGCTTGAAAAGTGTGTTCCCTTGAAAAGACGCATCGAAAATGCAAAACAGCTTTTCCCCGTCAAAGTCACCAAAGATTTTTCCTATCGCGCAAGCTGCATCGCTGGAGAGGGTTGGGTGTTGGTCGGCGATTCCTTCGGATTTCTCGATCCCGTCTACTCTTCCGGTCTATTCTTGGCGCTCAAATCCGGCGAGATGGCGGCGGACGCGATCAATGAAGCCTTTGAGAAAGGCGATTTCTCGGGGAAACAGTTAGGATGTTTCGGACCGGAGTTTGTAAAGGGAATGGAGGCGCTTCGTAAGTTGGTGTACGCCTTCTATACAAAAGACTTCAGTTTTGGCAGATTCTTAAAACGGTTTCCAGATTGTCAGCAAGGAATTGTCGACATACTGAGTGGCAATGTCTACCGAAAAGATGTCAGCGGAATCTTCGGCCCAATGGGGCAGATGTGTCCGCTTCCGGAAGAACTGACTCTGTAAGGAATCCGGGTATTGCAGTGCATAATGTGTAAGATTTCAAACATCAATGCCTTCACGAATCAATGAACTTCGCCTTCGGCTAATCCGAAAGCAAAAGTTGAATTACGTCGTTGAGTGTGAATTTATCGCAAAAAAATCTGGTGTTCTATCCACCGTTAGGTGGCTAAAAGCAAACGATTCTAAGGAGAAATTCCATGCAAGATATGATGAGTGACATGCCAATGTATATGGGGACTTTTGGACTAATCATGTGCTTGATTTTTGTGGTTTTGACCATCCTTCCGTTTTGGTTCATCTTTTCGAAGACCGGGTATTCTAAGTGGTTGAGTCTGCTTATGGTGGTACCGATGGTCAACATCATAATGTTGTATTTCCTTGCTTTTTCTACTTGGCCGAGTCAACGTGAAACGTAAAAAAAGCAAGTGTGAGAATATCTAGAATTCCTCATTTTACAGCATCGCACTTACGGTTTTGCGCTTCGGGGCTCTGAATGAGTGACTATGATCAGTTCGCAGCAATTTATGATTTGGATATGGGCCATAAGACCGATGACATCCCGATGGTCCGCCGCTATGCGCAAATGCAGGGTAGCCCCATTCTCGAACTTGCCTGTGGCACAGGCCGGATTCTCATTCCATTAGCAAAACAGGGGTTTGATGTGTACGGGGTGGATAACTCGCCGGCAATGCTCGACGTCGCTCGGCAGAAGGTCGCGAAAGCGGAAGACTCACTTCGCGGCAAAATTACGCTGATCGATGGGGATATGCAAGACGCCGGGTCCGACCCGACTTCCCCGCTGCACAGTATAAAGTTCAATCTTGTGCTCATAGCGTTCAATTCGTTTCTGCATCTTTTGACACGCCAGGACCAGGAACGGACTTTGAGAAACATCCGGAACATATTATCGGATAACGGGCTACTCCTCATTGATATTTTCGCGCCGCATCACCATGTCCTCGCGCAAGCGGATGACACGCAGATTTATCAGCATATCCGTTATGATGAAGCCAGAGGGAAGACTTACGTCCGTAGCGATCGCGTCCGCCGGAATTTGGCACAACAGACGCAGGAGGTCGAGTTTATTTATGATGAACTTCAAGCAGATGGGGACATCAAACGCACGATTCGCACGGTACACACCCGCTATGTATTTCGTTATGAGATGGAATTGCTTCTAGAATTGACAGGATACGAAGTCGTTGATCTCTTCGGTGGATATGATGGAGAGCGGTATGACTACCATAGTGGGATTATGGTGTTCGTTGCGAGAAAATCCGATTGCCTACCGCGAAACCGGCTTTATCTGTAGACGTAACCCCCAGTCCATCGGTGTCTGATTTGCTGAGTCGAAAAATCCATGCAGGGCACAACCCGACGAAAGTTGATTCTCCTCACAACGTTCACACTACTGATCGCGCTATATGTGCTCACCAAGATTGGGGATGTGTGGCACCGTGGTTCTTTACCGGGCGATCTGTCGGCGCGGATGGAATTATACAAGACACCCGTCAAAAAATATGCTGATCAATACGGGCTCGATTGGTTGCTAATCTGCGCCGTCATCCGTCAGGAATCCGGTTTCAACCCGCGTGCCAAAAGCAGTGTGGGCGCCAAAGGATTGATGCAACTTATGCCAGGCACAGCCAAAGAGTTGGGGATTCGTAATCCTTATCACCCTGAGCGCAATATTGCAGCGGGGGTGCGCTATCTTCGCCAACAGTATGACCGTTTTCCGAAGAGCCAGCACACGGATCGCGTCAAGCTGGCGCTGGCAAGCTATAACGGTGGCGTGGGACATGTTTTTGATGCCCGAGCGCTCGCACAGCATGCCGGTGAGGATGCGAATCGGTGGGAAGCTGTACGCCCCGCATTGGGCAAATTGACGCATAAACACAAAAGTTTGCATCGTCGTGTATGGCGGGATGGTCGTCCGGAGCACGGCTATTTCCCCGGCTATCGGCAGACCGTCGCGTATGTCGATCGGGTAATTGGATATTATGAACGGTTTAGTCGGGAAGGACGATAATCAGCGGATGGTTGAAAGCCTTTTGCCGTGGGCATTGCGCAATACGCACATATAGAACGGAGTTTTCGAGGATGGCAATGAAAATCGTACTGAATTCTAAATTCTTCGCGGATGACTCTGTTGAGCAACTTGGAGAAAAATCGATTGAGCTTGGCTATGATGGGATTGATATTTGTGTCCGGCCGGGACACCCCATCCGCGCCGATAATGTCATGGAGGCGCTCCCCAAGGCCGTGAAGGTTTGGGAGGGACAGGGCCTCGTATGTCCCTTGGCAACCGCAGCAGTGGACATGATTAATCCGAAAGCGCCAGACGCGGAAAAGCTATATATCGCCTGCGCGGAGGCTGGCGTTCCTCGTCTCAAGATCGGGTTCTGGAAATTTAATGAAGGTGATGACTATTGGCAGGTCTTAGATGCGGCACGTACGGCGCTTGAGGGGTTTGTGGGATTCAGTGAAAAACACGGAGTACAAACCTGTTATCAGATTCATAGCGGATCATGCGTTGGATCCAACTGCGCAGGACTCATGCACCTCATCAAAGGTTTCGAGCCCCGGCATGTCGGGGCCTATCCGGACTTCGGGCACATGGCGTTGGATGGTGAGGATTGGGCGATGGGACTTTCGATGATCCAGGAGTACCTTTCCGTCGTCGGCATCAAGGATGCGCTCTATATTCCCCAAACCGCCGGCCGTACGCCGCCTTACATCCCCTGCTTTGTGAAGGTCGGCGAGGGCTGTGTCAATTGGCATCGCTGTTTGGGGGCTTTACGACACCTCGACTTTGACGGACCTTTAACGGTGCATACAGAGTATCGCTTTGATGAGTCCATTATCTGTCAGGTTGGGTACGCGGATGCTTCCCCGCCTAATTTAGAGCAGTGGGCAAAGGAGGATGTGGCTTATCTTCGGCGCATGTTATCTGAGTTAGAAAATGGGTAAGATCGGGATATATCCCGAACCGTGAGTTGAACACCCTCTCCACCTCTAGTTGGATTAGAGGTGGATGAAAGCTGCAGCTTACCGTCCCTCTTGTTTCTTTTGCCGCGCTTCCTTGCGCTTTTTCCGTTCTGCGGTCTTGTGGTCTAATAAAGCGATATTTGCCGTCGATGAAACATATAGATTGTCATCTTCCCTCCAGACAGTATAGGCCTGATTGTCGTTGCTTAGCAACCATCTGCTACCTTCCTTCTGCATTGACAGCGTCGTGTTCGGAGCAAGGGATACACCGTTTTTCTCAAACTCCAGCCGCAAATCTTCGGAGACCCGATCGCCTTGATTCAAATCGGTTTGGAACGCTAAGTCAATGCGGAACAGGATGAACTTGGCTGTTCCGATACGCCTCAAGGCGCTCTGCGTAGCGACCCTGACGGTGAACTGTTCGTCGTTCAAGGTCTGAACCAGGGCAAGGACGATTTTACCAACAGGTTTGCCAATTTCTCCAAGCAGGTACACCGCGTGTTTGCGAACGTCTGTATCCGAATCTTGGAGCGACTGCGTCAGAAATGATACGGCGGGCGATCCAATCGTTTGCAAGGCACGGATGACCTGATCCTGGTATGGCGCAATCTTATTCCGTGAAGATTTGATAAGCGCAGAAGTTATTCTTGTTTTAGCGGGTGTGTCGACTTTTTTTCCGATTCGTCCCAACATCTCCGCAGCATATCCACGAACATAGTCCCGTTCGTGATTGAGTGTTTGAATCAGTGCTGGAACAGCAGGCGCGCCGATCTCCTCCAGCGAAGTAACAGCCATGTCGTGAACCTTCGCATGCGGATTAATGAGCGCTTCGATGAGCGCGGGCACGACTTCCACGCTCGGAACACCAATTTTGCCTAAAACCTCAGCGGCGGTCGCGCGGACGATTTCGCTATCGTCGGTGTTGAGGGCGTTGATAATCGCTGGCACCGCGACCATCCGGTCGGCACGGATGTTCCATAAGGATTGCACCGCCTTTTGCCGCACTTCCCAATTCGAATCGCTCAACATCTTGACAAGGGTTGGCCCGCCGGCCTGCGCGGATGGGCCAATGTCTCCCAATGCCTCAATAGCACTTTTGCGGACAGGCTCATCTGTGAGTATCGAAATGATCAGGTGAGGTACAGCCGCTTTGGCCGGCACACCGATTCTTCCCAACGCAATGCTAGCTTGATTGCGAACGCCCAAGTTTTCGTCATTCAGCAATTGAATGAGGCCTGGTACCGCATCTACGGCAGGCGGACCGATCCTTCCTAGCGCTTCGGCAGTTGCTTCTTGGGTAATAAATTCGCCATCGTTCAGTTGATTGATAAGAGCCGGCACCGCCTCTTTTGCGTCGGGGCCAATCTGCCCCAGTGACCATGCGCTGATCGTACGAACGTCCGCATCCGCTAAAGCCTCAATGAGAACGGGGACAGTCTCTTTCGCCGGCGGGCCAATTTCGCCCAAAGTCATCGCCGCCCAAAAGCGACTCTGCTTCTGCTCACCGTTCATCGTGTCGACGAGATAGGGAATGGCCGGCTCACCGATTGCTTTCAGCGCCATTACTACTTCTCTGCGAACCACCTCTTCAACATCTAGTAATTTGCCAATCAGCAGGGGAACCACGACTTCAGTTGGTTGACCAATCTGACCGAACATTCGGACAACCGTTTGCCGCAATTTTACATTCTCATCATTGAGGAACAACTGCAAGGTTGAAATGGCTTCCTCTGCCACTCTCGCGATCCGTCCTAGCGTTTCAGCGGCCTTGATACGGACTGCCTGGCTGCTGTCGTTCATCAAGATGCTCGCAAAGACTGGGATGGCTTCGCGAGCAAAGCGCCCCATCTTTCCTAACGCTTCTGCGGCTGTGAGACGTAACGGTTCGCTCTCATCATCACTCAATGCTTTAATCAATGCTGGGACCGCATCTTTTGCATTTGGGCCCATCGCTCCCAACATTTCAGCGGCCTCTTGGCGGATGCCCGCATTCTTATCAGTTAAAAGGGCGATAATGAAGGCCGGAACAACCCTTTCTGCCGGCACTTCCATACGTCCAAGCGCATCAATAACGGCATGCCGCAACTCTTCACGCGGATCGTTTAGGTTGGTCATGAGGATCGGAACTGCGGGTTCCCCCAGACGCGCCAGTGCAAGAGCGGCAGAATCGCGAGTTGTCTCGTCTCCCTTTTGGAGGGCTTCAGCGAGTGCAGGCAGGGCAACAGTCCCCATCCCGACCAACTTATTGATTGCCGACTCACGCACCGCGGGCCGGTGGTGCCCGAGCTGTTCGATGAGGGATTTAACGCCTTTTTCTAGTGCATGAGAAGAGTGAATCAACGAAACAGCAAGCACTAAAACCAACGCAGGAAGAATTGGAAGTCTCGGTTTCATTATTGGAAGTTCTATTTCACTGCCATCCGGACGGTTCATTTCCCCACGAGATGGCGCCACGGATGACATTCGACCGCCAGACAACGGGCCGGTCTGAAGTCCTTTTCTAGTACCAAGCTTCCTTGTCAACCACATTGCGCAGTGGCTCTCCTTTGGCGAACCGGCGGGCGTTGTCGAGGATCACCTCAAACCGGCGCTCGGGTATGTTTTCTGCTCCCCTCAGCGCCACGTGCGGCGTCATCAGGACGTTCGGCAGTGTCCATAGCTTGTGAGATTCCGGCAGCGGCTCCACCTCGAAAACATCGAGCCCGCACCCGGCGATTTCACCCGCCTCTATCGCATCCGCTAAGTCATCAATCTTTGTGGTTTTGCCACGACCGATGTTAATGAAGTAGGCGGTCTGCTTCATCAACCGGAATCGCTCAGCGTTCCACATCCCTTCGGTTTCCGGCGTATGCGGCGTTGTCGTGATTACGAAGTCTGCACGGGGAAGCAGCGAGTCGAGGTCGGCGGGCGAGTGCATCTCGACGGAGGGGACATCATATTCTGGCCGCGGGTCCACGCCAATGACGGTCATGCCGAACGCCGCGCAGAGCCGGGCGGTTTCATGGCCGATGCCGCCCACACCGGAGATCAAGGCTGTCGATTTGGTGAGATCGATGTACGGGTTTTTGGGTACGTTCTTGTCCCATCGTCGCTGCCACTGCGCCTCAACGTAGTCGGGCAACCCGCGGGATAGCGCCAGCAGGAACATCATGATGTGGTGACTGATGTGATCGAAATATATTCCACGAGGGTTAGCGATCACCACAGGGTGGTCGATCAGCTCTTTGTAGTAGTAGCCCACGAAGGGGCCGACATCCGGATTCTGGAGCCATCGCAGCTTCGTGGCGTGCTTCAGCGCATCGGGGGGCACCCAGCCATAAGCTGCATCCGCATCGGCGATCTCGCGGCGGGCGTCTGCGTCAGTTTCCGGCATGGCAATCCGGTATTCGGGAAGGATTTGTGTCAGGCGTTTGGCCCACTGCCGCTTCAGATCGTCTTGTGGCGGCATCATGACAAACTTGAGCATTTTGGTATTTCTCCTTTTGGATTCGTTTTGCGGACACCGAGCGCGGCGGGACCGGCAAGTTAAAATGGCTCATCGGCCATCCAGATTTCCGAACTGATGGGTCTACCGAACATACCGTGCCAGATATTCACGCGAACGCTTGAGCCCTTCGGCTTCTGCGTCCCAGGTCTTCCAGTAACGATAGTCTTCCAGTTCGACACTGACAATTCCATCGAAGCCCTCGTCCTCAAGCCGCTGAACAACCTTGAGCCAATCGACGACGCCATCGCCGGGGATGGTGTACCGCCACCAATCCTCACCAAAACCGCGTGGGGTGTGAAAGCTCGGTCCCAAATTGCCATGTAAGTAGAGCGCTTCCTGATCGAAGACGGTATCCTTGCCGTGGACGTGCCGAACGTAAGCGGCAAACTCATTGAGGGTACGCAGGTAGTCTACGCCGATGCGTACCATGTGTGATGGGTCATAGTTTAAGGCGAGCCCTTTTGGACACGCGGCAAACATCGCCCGCAACGTTTCGGGGGTACAACCGAGTGAAGGATAGTACGGGGCCGGACCGGGCCAACCTTCAACGGCAATCGAAACGCCTCTATCCGCCGCAAACTCGGCGATCGGCGGGACGGTCTCTTTCCACAGGTCGAAAGTTTTTGCGCGTCCAAGGCTTGGGTCTTCTGGCGCGAAGACGCAGAACATGATATGAACGTCGTTATCGGCTGCTGCCTGAATAGCGGCTTTGGCGGCTTCCGCTCCGGCTTCCTGCTTGGATTTGTCGACGCTGAGCAAGTCGCGCGTGCCTGCCAAATCCGCGCTACCAATGACCAATCCGGCGTCTCGCGCCGTCTTCACAATGTCGGGCGTCACTTCGCCGATATCGACGGCCTCAAAACCGTTATCTGCACACCAGCGGCAGAACTCCCCGAAGGGCAGCGCACGCGCTGTACCCGGTATACGTAAACCAATTTTCATAGAGATCTCCTTGATCATTGAGGTCGTTGAAACTTTTTTGGCGATTTGTCTGTGCGGAACGCAGATTCACGCAGATATGCGCAGATCAAAACGGAAACCTCAATGGGACCCGAATCTCACACAACCCCCGCCGGGCAGGCAACTGCGCCGGCGCCGTTTTGCCGTTATCGCTTTTGACGCATCCTGAAAATCAGCGTTCATCGGCGTCCTGACGCTTTCGCAAAGTTTCAATCAGTTCATTTAGATTAGGTCAGATTGACTTGTGCGACTTATACCAATTTGCGTTTCAAAAAGTAACATTTTTGGGAGTGCAAAAGTTCTGCTTTTGCAGCGGAAGCAGAGCTTCCGCACTCCATATACAAATCCTAAATTACTCCATTGATTGCAAATTGGTATTATCAGTCTTCTATCAAGTGAAGGGTATCGCGCGCAATCATCAACTCCTCGTTGGTTGGGATGACGAGGATTGGTACGGAGTTCATTTCCCGATGAATCGCCTTTTCAACCGCGCTCGACCTGTTTTTCCCTTCGTCAACCTGAAGTCCCAGAAATCCGAGTTTTTCGCAGATCTCGGCACGAATGGACGCGGCGTTCTCCCCAATCCCTGCGGTAAAGATGAGCGCATCCAACCCGCCGAGGACAGCCGCATACTTTCCAATATACTGAATCACGCGGTAGCAAAACATCTTCAGTGCAAGCGCCGCATTGGGGTTGCGTGCCTCAACTGCCTGGAACAGATCGCGAACATCCTGCGCAATTCCTGAAATGCCAAGTAGACCGCTCTCGCGATTGAGCATCTGATGGATGTCCGCAGCCGACATCTGGTGTTCATCCATCAGGTGAAAAATAATCCCCGGATCGATGTCACCGTAGCGTGTTCCCATCATTAAGCCTTCCAGCGGCGTGAATCCCATACTCGTATCGATTGACTTTCCCTGATCAATAGCGGCAATGCT
>JAPUIP010000185.1 GCA_027296925.1 Candidatus Poribacteria bacterium
CCTATACATAGGTTTTACTGAGATCGCTTGAATTTGAGAAGATTTAAGTTGCTCTAACTACTTGTGATAATAATCCATTATCTTAACCTATGGTCCTATTATAGGGGGGCAGGTCATCTCTTTATGAAATGTTCGAGAAAATAATCTCCTAGACCATGTGTTTCATTGGGGTCTATAAGCCATGATAAAAAGTTTGAGTGCCTAATTTCTAAAAATTCTATTCTTAATGAAGTGAAAATATTAAATTGGTTTACTATTGATTCTAGGTCTTCAAGCTCTTATTTTCTGTTATGAAATTTTCAAGAGCAAGTATAATCTCAATGGTATCTGTTTGATTCGATTCCATAAGCTTTGTCCCGGAGGGCGGGATCAGGGGCAGCGTCTGGTTACGCTTTTAGCGTAGTTGATACTCAGCGTCTGACCTTCATTTTTTATTTTTATCGCGTCTCCTGCATCAAACGAGCGAGTGATATTCCGGTTTATAGACGTGGTCACGGATGAATGCTTCCATGTTACCAGGGTGTTCGACACGGGCGAGGTCGCTGTCGAAAACGATCTTCGCTACGCGTGCTGCCGTTTTGATCTCGATTTCGAGGATGTTCGATTGCGGTGGGAAAAGCAATCCATGTTTGAGCTGATCCGGCCTGACCTGATCGGCAATAGCCCGGGCAGCCTCAATAAACATCTCATCGGTCACGCGCTTGGCCTTAGTTGCGTAAATAGCCATCCCGACAGCCGGGAATATGTAAAGGTTGTTCGCCTGACCGGGCAACAGGGTCTGATCCCCGTAATGAACCGGCTGGAATTGTACACCGGCCACGTATAGAGCACAGCCCTTTGACCAGTTGTAAGCCTGCTGAGCCGTGCACTCCGCATGGTCTGTTGGATTGGAGAGGGCAAAGATGATAGGACGGTCGTTGATACGGGACATGGCCTCGACGACGTCCTGGGTGAAGGCTTTGCCTACGGTGCTCACCCCGATAATGGCGGTGGGTTTCAACGACTCGATGGCAACGACAAAATCCTTGGTGGGTGCATGCGGGTGGGCGTAAGGCTGCTGAAAATCGAAGAGATCCTTCCGGCTCGGCTCGATCAGCCCGTTCACATCGAACAGTGAAATCTGCGACTGCGCAGCCGTCAACGAGAGCCCTTCATGGGCCATCGTAAACGCGATCAGATTCGCTATGCCTATTCCTGCGGAACCTGCCCCAAGGAACAGGATGTGTTGGTCTCTGAGTTTGCCGCCCGTAACCTTCAAGGCACTGATCAGGCCTGCCAAGGTTATCCCAGCAGTGCCCTGGATATCATCGTTATAACAGCACACACGATCTCGATATCGGGCAAGCAAGTGGACGGCATCGCTTCCCGTCCAGTCTTCGAAATGGATGCAGCAGATAGGGAAAACTTCCTGCACTACCTCTATGAACTCGTCAACAAAAGCGTAGAGTTCCTCGGTCGAAGGCCGTGGCTGCCTTAGTCCGAGGTAAAACGGATCGTTGAGCAGCGCCTCGTTGTTCGTCCCTGCATCGAGGTACATGGGCAGCATCCCCTGAGGAGGCACGCCGGCCAAAGCCGTGTAAAGCTGGAGCTTGCCTATGGGAATGCCCATGCCGTTGGCGCCCAAATCTCCTAGTCCGAGAATCCGGCCTCCGTTCGTCACACAGATGAAGCGAACATCCTTGACAGGCCAGTTACGTAGAATTTCCTTCACATGCCCCTTATGGGCAATCGACAGGTACATGCCGCGGGTTTTGCGAAAAATATGGCCGAACTTTAGGCATGCCTCTCCGATCGTCGGGTCGTAGACAATAGGCAGGAATCTTACCGGGTCCGACATGAGCACCCGGTAGAAAAGCGTCTCGTCGTTGTCGAGAAGATTGACAAGGTAGATGTAGCGATCAAGGTCTGTAGTCTTGTACCCGAGCTGCTGGAGCACGCGACGCAGCTGCATTTCCTCGGTCTCTGTCACATCGGGCACCAGCCCGACGATGCCAAGCGCCTGTCGCTCGGCCTCTGTAAAGGCAGTGGATTTATTCAGCACTGGGTCATGAAGGAGCTCAATGCCTTTCTTTTTTCTAAAATTCTTGTCCTTTGTCATCTTTGCCTCCTTTAATGAGTTTCCAACATCACTGTTCCACCAGAATAATGCTTATCACTCTGCAACATCAGGATGGACCATCTTTTTCGGATCAACAATCCGGTCATAGTCCGCCTCACTGACATACCCCAGCTTTATAACCGCCTTTTTCAATGTAATGTCGTGATCATTCGCGTAGTGCGCAATCTCTGAGGCTTTATCGTAGCCGATCGCCGGAGTCAGAGCGGTAACCAGCATTAGTGACTGCTCGACAAAGCGATTGATCTGCTTGAGGTTAGGTTCCGTGCCTTCCACCAGAAAAACTCGGAAGTTGTGGCAACCGTCAGTGAGGATGCGGATAGAGTGCATAACGCCGGCAATAATCAGCGGCTTGTAAACGTTCATTTCTAGGTAGCCTGAAGCGTTGCCGAAGCCGGTGGCCACGTCGTTCGCCATGACCTGAATCGCAATCATGGTAAGCGCTTCGCACTGCGTTGGGTTGACCTTTCCAGGCATGATGGAGGAGCCCGGTTCGTTCTCCGGTATCCTGAGTTCACTGAAACCGCACCTCGGGCCACAGCTTAACAGCCGAATGTCGTTGGCAATCTTGTATAGGGAAACAGCAAGGGCCCGTAACGAACCGGAAAGCATGACAAGTGCATCATGAGAGCCTTGGACAGTAAACTTGTTAGGCGCGCTGGTGAAGGGCAGTCCCGTCAGCTGCGCAATCTCGGCGGATGTCTCTTCTGCAAATCCCGGGGCGGCGTTAAGTCCTGTGCCCACGGCCGTACCGCCAATGGCGAGGCGGTAGACACCTGCAAGGGTATTCTCAATGTGTTGAAGGCTATCGTCCAGAATGCCTGCATAGCCCCCCCACTCTTGCCCGAGGGTCAAAGGCGTCGCATCCTGCATGTGGGTACGACCGATCTTCACGATCTCTTTCCATTCCTCGGCTTTGGCGGCGATGGAATCCCGCAGAGCCTTGACCGAAGGCAGCAGCCTCTGTTTTGTCCCGACACCGGCGGCCATGTACATCGCCGAGGGAAAGGTATCGTTGGAGGACTGAGCCATATTAACGTGATCGTTGGGATGGACCGGTTTCTTGCTGCCGAGAGTCATGCCGGCAATCTGACAGCATCGGTTTGAAATCACCTCGTTGACGTTCATATTAAACTGTGTACCACTCCCTGTCATCCAAACGTGCAGGGGGAACTGGTCCCGGTGCTGTCCATCAAGGATCTCGTCGCATACCTGGACAATCAGATCCCGTTGTTGCTCGGTCAGCCTGCCACCCTTGAAATTGGTAAGGGCCGCGGCTTTCTTCAAGACGGCATACGCATCGATCATTTCACGCGGTATCAGATCATCCCCAATGCTGAAATGCTCGAGGGAACGCTGCGTTTGCGCTCCCCACAGTTTGTCGGCAGGGACCCTGACTTCACCCAGGCTGTCTGTTTCTTTACGAAACTCTGTCATGGTTTGCTCCAGTAATAATGTTGATTGTGATCTATTAAGCGAGTATACAGACGTATATTCGCAATTGAGAAGTAGTAATTTGAAGAGTTTAGCCCAGTCCCATATCTTTGACCTCGTCCATCATCCCCAGCAAGGTAACCGTAAGACTAACTTCTTAATACACCATCAATGCCCAGTAGAACATAATTGATAATACAAGTCAATAGATTTCGGTAATGTCTAAAGACATTCGGCACTTTTTACTAGTCTTAAGGAATGGGAGTAATTATGCCGAAAAACATAAAAGAAGAGCGTCTTAGATGGAAGCTCCTCCATTGTACTGCCCCCCCTTTTGTCAAGCTCG
>JAPUIP010000186.1 GCA_027296925.1 Candidatus Poribacteria bacterium
GTCAGCGGAATTTCAAATCCCTGCTCCTGTGCTTCTGCCAGAAAATAGGGCAGCTCTGGAAACTTCACCACCGAGTTCTCAGCCCTGTCATCGATTACCCGTGCGGCAATCTCGCTAAAGTGTTTCCGCCAAGCTTCGTCGCCGCCAACCGCTTTGTCGATGGCTTCCGGCGCTACGCCCGCCCGTACTCCAAACGCGATCGCCTCCAGATAAGCGGCGACACCCAGTCCCATCGCAAGCTGGTTCACGCCCTTAACCACTTGCCCCGCGCCACTGGGGCCGCAGTAGACGATTCGCTCCGGATCGCCGAGCACCTCCAGTATGGGTTGGCACTGAGAGACGACCTGCGCATCCCCTCCCACGAACATGCGGAGATTCCCATTCGCTGAGCCTTGTGGGCCTCCACTGACCGGTGCATCTAGCAGCGCTGCCCCCTTTGCTGCGAATGCAGCCGCAAGCCGACGGGTTTCTGGCGGTGCCGTCGTGCCGAGATCAATGAACACCTGCTTTTCCCGTGCGTGGGGCAGCAAATGGTTCTCTGCCACTTCCACGAAGATCGCGGAGGACCGGAGGCTGGTCAAGACCACGTCACTGCGATGAACCACATCGTCCGCACTCTCAGCAGCGATGGCGCCCGCCGAAGTACAGGTATTTAGTCGCTCATCGTTTATGTCAAAAGCGATGAGCCGATAGCCGGCCTTCAGCAGATTGCGTACCATACGTCCTCCCATCGCACCCAACCCCAAAAAGCCGATCGATGGAACGGTGGTAGCAACATCATCTTCCATTTAGAACGATTCCTTCCGTTTTCTCAAATCGCTGTTCATCCAAAGCCGTAAGCATTTAGCGGCTGAACACTCAACGTTGAATTACTCGAACGTCTTTCGGCTATTGCGGATGACATTCGCAATCATACGGACATAGTCAACGTTCGCCTTGACGACACCTGCTAGGTCGGCTTTGCTAAGCGAAATGGCTCGCTTGACCGCAGTAATCAGTTTCAGAAATTCAATGGGTTTCCGGATATAGTCGTCAGGTGCTCTTACACCTTGAATTTTACTTTTGTCCAGTTCATATCCGGAGACAATGATGATCGGAATTTTCTCCGTTTCCGGATTGCTGCGTAAATTGAGAAACACTGCATAGCCGTCAACAAGCGGCATGTTCAAATCAAGCAATACAACGGGTAGACTTTCGACGTGTCTTGCTTCTCTTCTCACTTCTGCTAACCCTTTGATTGCCCGATTAAATGCAAGTACCTCATAGTCTCCTGCCATTTCTATGACCTCTTTGATTGTCATCAACGTGAATTCATCATCATCTATAATGATAATGACTTCCTTTTCATCAGCCATGTGTGAGCTCCTCCCAGAGTAACGCATCCGCAATGAGCCAATCTGATCGTGAACTGAGATTTGTCAAACAGATGTTTATGCAATAGCTGGCAAGCCATGGGATTACCAACTTGGATGAAAGCGTTGCTAAACACGACTTAAGGTTGCATATTATATCATATTTGCAGACTTTCAGTGCTATTTTT
This sequence comes from Candidatus Poribacteria bacterium, assembly GCA_027296925.1. Lineage (GTDB taxonomy): Bacteria > Poribacteria > WGA-4E > WGA-4E > PCPOR2b > JAPUIP01. The sequence goes on from JAPUIP010000186.1 coordinate 1,541, forward strand.
ATTCGGACGGCCGAATCGCCACTACAAACGCCAGTTTATTTTTCAGAATGAGTTAGATGCTGCTCCAGAAAATCCCCAATCGCTGTGTAAGCGCGGATACGATTCGGTAGCTTAACGACCCCGTGGCCTTCGTCCTCAAAAAGGATGTATTCAACTACACCGCCCCGTTGTCGGATGGCTTCGACCATCTGATCCGATTCATTTTGCGGCACCCGCGGATCGTTTGCGCCCTGGATTACCAACATCGGTGCGGTAATCTGATCGACATAGTGGATGGGGGAGATCTCCCGCAAGAACTCGGCATCCTGCTCAAGACTTCCGTATTCCGGCTCGCGCAACTTCCGACGATACGCCCCTGTGTTTTGCAGGAACGTGACAAAGTTGGCGATTCCCACAATGTCCACCCCCGCTGCCCAGAGATCGGGATACTGTGTGACGCACGCAAGGGTCATGAAGCCACCGTAACTGCCTCCCATCACAGCAATCCTATCCGGGTGAATGTATCTGGAGGCCTTCAACCAATCGACGCCCGCAATGATATCTTTGACGGAATCCATCCGCAGATAGACATCGTCAAGGTGGCTGTAGGCTTTGCCGTAACCGGTGCTGCCACGCACGTTGGGGACAAAAAGTGCAAATCCCCGTTGCAGAAAATACTGAAAGATTGGATTGAAACTTGGTCGGGATTGTCCTTCGGGGCCACCGTGGATATACACAATGACGGGAGTTTCTCCTTCTTTCGCCCCGGTTGGCAGATAGAAAAACGCAGGTATCTGGCGATCGTCAAACGTCGCGTAGCGAATCAGTTGTGGTTCGATAAAAGAACGTTGCGGAATACCGGCGTGCGCACTGAAGGTTGCTTGCTCAAGCGTATGCGTGTGAAGGTCGAGCAGCCACACATCCATGTTCTGCGCCGGCGTATCGCGTGTCAGCGCAAGCTTATCCACAGAAAAATCCATCTGGCCAATCGCGCCCTCCAAGTCAAAAGTCCAGATCGATTCCCCTGTTTTTGCGTTGCACAGTGTGAGATGACTATATCCATCTTGATTTGTCACATACGCCAACAGGCTTCCATCTTTCGATAGCTTGACACCTTCGATATCCCAATCCGGCGCGGCGATCCCCTGCTGCGTACCTATTTCCAAGTCATAGCGAACAAGCGCCAGAAAATCTCGATCTTTATCCGTCGCAAAATAGATTGCATTCCCTTCAGGCGCCCACTGCGCTCCCTGATAACACACCGGCTCATCATCTTGTGTGATGTCGTGCATTTTCCCCGACGCAAGATCAAGAAGCATCAGCTTCTGATGAAAACTTGAAAATGCCTGACTCACTAACAACTGCTGATCATCCGGCGACCAATCGACGACAGCATAATACCCCGTTCCTTCAAACACACATCGCGCTTCACCGGTGGCCACATCCTGCACGTAAAGATCGAAGTCGGCGAAACTTCGGCGGTTTGCAGCGAAGGCAATCTGTGTGGCGTCATGTGACCATCCACCGAACTGGTGGATGGCTTCCGGATGATCTGTCAACGGCAGCGTTTCACTCCCGTCAGAACGCATCAAGAAAAGCTGCTCCCTCTCATTGCCTCCCATGTCCATGCCGAAAACAAGCAGGTTGCCCTTCGGCGCCCACGAGACGCCGGTAATCCGTTCCGTGTAAAATGTGAGTTGATGCGCCCAGCCGCCCGGTGCATCGATTCGCCAGACCTGTGGGACGCCTGTGATATTTGTGAGGAAAGCAATCTGCTTGCCATTCGGTGAGAACTTCCCGCCATAAGCACTGCGGATATTGAGATAACGTTCAAACGGAATGTGGGTTCCCATTGATAGTTGTCCTTATCTATATGAACTGATTGAAATTTTTCAGAAGAGTCAGGACGCAGATGAGCGCTGATTTTCAGGATACGTTAAAAAGCGATAGCGACAAAATCGCACCGGCGCGGGTGCGTGCCAGACGGGGGTTGCATGAGATTCGGGTCCAATTGAGGTTTCCGTTTTGATCTGTGTATATCTGCGTGAATCTGCGTTCCGCAAGACAAATCGCCAAAAAAGTTTCAATGACCTCTACGAAATATAACTACGGCAAATTATACATCAGTCTGTGGACGAAACGCAACCCAGGAGAATTGATGTCATCCATCTATTTTCTTTGACAGCCAAACTGAATTCGGCTATGATAGAATGCGCCAGGGTGACCGCCGGACGTTTGGAATCAAGTCACCGAGCTGATACCAGTCGGCAAGAGGGCCGCCGAGCCCGTGCTGAAGTAGACGTATGGACGCAAATAATCGACGTGTGAAAAGGGGGAAATGACGATGTCCAAGGAATTGGAGCGACATGTGGCAGAATACAAGAGAGACGGTTTCACCATTTTTGAAGGTTTGTTCAGCGAAGCGCAGATGCAAAAATGGCGACAAAAACATCAAGAGTTAATGACAGATTACAACGGTCAAACTTGGTTTGGTAAATTAGGATAGGTCGGTGCCCAAAAGAAGATAATCTTGTAAAATGATGTCCATTATCAAGGACGTAAATTTGAAAGGTGAAGGGAGAAAACTAGAATGAGAGCATTGGTGATTATCGGGTCAGCAATTTTGTTAGCAATTCTGGTGCAGCTAATTGTATGGCAGGTCAAGTTATACATCGATGCGAAAAAGAACCGGCCTCAGTCCACCTCTCAGCGTGAGGTCGAGCCTCGATTTCATGAAGGAAGCCACCCAAAACGAATTGGTAAACCGGATTCGGCAGCGCCTGTCTCTCTGTTAATCGAGGCATTGAGAAACGAAGTGGAGGAAGTTCGTGGCAATGCGGTTATGTTATTGGTTCAGATGGGTCAACTGGCGGTGCCGGCGTTGACACAGGCATTAAGCGACGAGGACGTGAAAGTTCGTCAACATGCGATTTGGGCATTAAGTGAAATTGGAGAAGACTCCAAGGCAGCGGTGCCGGCGTTGATAAAGGCATTGAGAGATGAAGAGGTGGAAGTTCGTGCATCTGCTGCTGCGGCGTTCGGTCAGATTGGAAAGCCTTCTAAGGGCGCGGTGACGGCATTGATAGCAGTCCTGAAGGACGCGGAAGAGGATTTGTGGGTTCGCCAAAACACAGCTTATGCATTGGGGGCAATCGGCGAACCCGATGCCGTGCCGGAATTGATAGAGATATTGAAGTGCAAAGCGGAGGATGACAGGGCGCGTCAATATTATGCTTTGATGTTTCGGGTATCATCTTTGGGGGCGGTTCAATTCAACCCAATGACCGGCCAGTGGACGGAATCAATCGAGGAAGAAAAAGTGGGGCTTCGTGAATATGCGGCGTTGGCATTGGGCATGATTGGAGAATCGGCGGTACCGGCGTTGATAGCGGCCATCAATGATGCCGATGAGTGGGTTCGCCAAAACGCGGTTGCTGCATTGGGGAGAATCGGTGACCCGGCTGCTGTGCCCGCTTTGATTGAAGCATTAAACGACGAAGATGAAAGGATTCGTGAACGGGCTATTGTTTCATTGGGTCTGATTGGTAAGCCTGCTGTGCCTGCGTTGGTGGAGGCATTGAGGGAGACGAATGTGGCTGTCCGTGAGCAGGTGATCGACGCTTTAAATCGAATAGGCACGGCGGAAGCGATGAAAGCCTTGCAAGAGTATGCAAAGCAGAATTCCAGTGGAAGGAGAAGATAGAATGCTGCCTATCATCGAAGTGCCTGAAATAATTGCAAGCAGAATGGAAAAGTATCGAGATGTCTTTTGTCGGGAAGAAGGCTTTGAGCATGTAAGCCGATACGTGACCGGGTTAATCATCAGTCCGAATAAGACTTTG
>JAPUIP010000187.1 GCA_027296925.1 Candidatus Poribacteria bacterium
CCTTTGATCAGGAACTGTTACGTCAAAATATCCTGGAACTGCTTGCGTCAAACCTACCGCCGCCCCCGGAAGATGGAGCTCGTGCAGATGACGCGGAAGCAATCCAAACCGATGAGGAAAGCCATCAAGACCTCAGTGAAACATTCCGTTTTGAAGTGTTGCCTCGCCTGATTACGCCGGATTTTATCCACACGATATCCCATGCCCTGAAGGCATGCGAAACCCGACTGAGACTGATGGGGCACCGAGAGAAGGCGGAAGTTGCGCTCGTTGCGAGATCGCTTTTTGAACTGGCGGATCCACATTCTCTCGCATTCCATCCGCTCGTCTTAAAGATCTGCGCGCGGACACTTGAGCAGACTTTGGGGCATCCCCAGTCTATACAAGACGCACATGGGACCGTGCAGAGCGTCCTCTCTGATGTACTGAAACTCAGTCAATCTGAAGAGGCTGTAGATACACAGCCTGCCGAAGAGCTAGAAGATGACGTTGTTGATTCAGCGAGTCATCAAGATCGACCTCATCAAGCCGAAGAGCAGGTCCACGATACCGACTTGCCGGCCGAGGTTAACGAAGCGGAATCGGATAAACCCTTTCCGGCAATCTCGCCGGGAGATCTGCCAGCGAAAGCTTTATACAAAAACTTTCAAGGATTGGAAACTCGTAACGGGATTGAGATCGGAGATGAGTATCGAGTTGTCAAAGCCACGGATCAGCGGATAGAATTTGTTCATACGGATGAACCGCGTTATCTTACACTTACCGCGGACCGACTTCTTTTGCAATGCCCTTCCAAGCCACAGTTGGAAGTTGCTATGAAAGAGGTCGAAACACGGTGTGGCAAATCGCTATGCTATTTGGCGAAAACAGTTGATGAAGGGTAAACGGCTATCCACCACAGAAAATCGTAAAAGAAAGGAGGGGATTCGATGGCACGAAGTAAAAGCGGAAAAGTGCGGCGACGGACGCAGATCCACCACCGCCAAAAGCGCCGACAGAAAAGCAGAAAACTGGCTTTGAGACAGCGGCTTCAAGGCTAATAGAATCCAGAGAAATTGTCGTAAGCGTTCAGAGGGAAACAAGCGAATCGGAAAAACGGACAGGCGGAGTAGCGATCCGCGTGTCTTTATCTCTTTTCCCCATTACCAATTCACCGACCGGTTTTCCCACAAATGCTTGGCAATCTCGGCCTCATTCAGATCCGTTCCCCAGCCCGGCTTGGTGGGTATCGTCATGTAACCATCGATAATCTCGGGCGGATCGGTGACCAGATCATCTTTCCACGGCACATCGTCGATGTCGATTTCCATGATCCGAACGTTGGGCAGAACGGCACACAGGCTGGCACTCATGTACGTTGCCAGATGGCTGTAGTAGTTGTGGGGGGCGATATTGGTCTGATAAACCTCCGCAAGGTCGCCGATCTTCTTTGACGGTGTGAACCCGTTCCAGGCGACGTCGATCATCATCACATCAGCGGCATGCAACTCGAAGTAGGGGATAAACTCCCGCATGTAAAACAGGTTTTCGCCGGTGCAGATCCGTGTCGTTGTGGACTCCTTGATTTGTAAGATGGCTTCGGGGTCATACATGTCGATTTCCAGCCACAGAAGGTCGAACGGCTCCAGCACCTTAGCAATCCGCATACACCCCTCTGTTTTGAAGTTGAAGTTGAGATCCAAACAGAGCCCCACATCCGGTCCAACAGCTTCCCGGAACGTCCCCATGAGCGTCTCAATATGCCGTAGCAATGCAGGTGTTACGACCTGATCCGTGGTGCCTGCCCCTCCACCAAACCCACTGAAATACACCGCAGCCGGTTCGCCGGGAATCACGATGTTGGTTTTGAGCGCCGTGAAACCCCGCTCTACCACTTCTCGCCCCAATGCCGCAATATCGTCCATTGTCCGTAACGGTGGCACACCGATCAGGTCGTAGTGCCTGGCCCGGCTGGTGCCGCAGTGAGACCAGTACACACTAACCTTGTCTCGCGTCGGGCCACCGAACAACTCCACGACAGAAATCCCCAACGCCTTCGCCTTAATATCCAGCAAGGCACAGTCGATTCCAGCGATGGCTTTCGCGGCGATGCCGCCGGGACTTTGGCGTGTTCCCCGAATCATATCCCAGAACCGCATTTCATGAGCCCTCGCATCCGTGCCGATGAGTACCCGTTCCAGATCCCGAATCGTACCCACGATACCGTGAGGGGATCGACCGTCGCTGCACTCACCATAGCCGGTGATGCCCTCATCGGTCTCCACCTTGACGAACGTCCAGGGACGCCAGCCAGCATCCACAATAAATGTATCGATATTCGTAATTTTCATAGAATTTCCCTCCTCAAAAGAGAATTTATTGAGCACCTCCAAATTACACCACCCATAGGGATCAAGTTAAGGCTTTTGTGGTACGAAATGCCTCAGTAGATTCCCCGATCTTCAGAACCTGTCCTCGAGCGCAGCGAAGGATCGGGGAGCCTCATGAGCAACTGCCTCCAACCGCCGAATTCGTTCGGTGGCATTGGCGGTGGAATGAATTCCACCGTTGGAGGGTGTCATGAAGCTCCGATC
>JAPUIP010000188.1 GCA_027296925.1 Candidatus Poribacteria bacterium
TAAGATCAAATTAATTACAATATACAAGAAACCGCTGAGGGACCGCCTGGGAAATCGACGAAGGTGCGAGAATAGCCTTTACCTGAAACCGATAAGAAGTGAATGTTCCGGCGAGTTAACAGGATGCTTTGGCACAATCTAAATCGTGAGTAAGATAAAGATAGCAATTGTTGGGGTTGGTAATTGCGTGAGTTCTCTCGTCCAGGGAATTCACCACTACACCGGAGACAAACTAGAGAATCCGATCGGGCTGATGCACAGCGAGATCGGTGATTACAACCCCGGCGATATTGAAGTTGTAGCGGCTTTCGATATCGATGCGCGCAAGGTCGGCAGGGACCTGCACGAGGCAATCTTTGCCGATCCGAACTGCACCACCGTTTTTGCGGTGACCTTCCCCCTTCCGGCGTGACCGTAGCGATGGGATGCGTCCTGGACGGGTTGGCTGAACATATGAAGGATTACCGGGATGACTGGACATTCATCCTTTCGGATCAACCCGAGCCCGATGAAGCAACCGTCGTTTCAGCGATAAATGATTCCGGGGCGGAAATGCTCCTCAACTACCTCCCGGTCGGTTCCGAGGAGGCCACGCGGTTCTACGCCCGATGCGCTCTCGAGGCCGGTGTCGCATTCATCAATAATATTCCCGTCTTTATTGCCAGCGACCCCGAGTGGGCGCGCAAATTCGAAGAACGCAATCTTCCCATTATCGGCGATGACATCAAAGCGCAGCTCGGGGCTACCATTGTCCACCGAACCCTTACCGACCTTTTCGTTAAACGCGGGGTAAAACTGGATCGGACCTATCAATTGAATACCGGTGGCAATACCGATTTCCTGAACATGTTGAATCAGGCCCGACTGCATTCCAAGAAAGTGTCCAAAACCGAAGCCGTCCAGTCCGTTACCGCCAGTCGTATGCCGGATGAAAATATCCACATCGGTCCGAGCGATTATGTCCCCTGGCAAAAGGACAATAAGGTATGTTTCATCCGCATGGAGGGGGCCCTTTTCGGGAATGTCCCCATGAACCTCGAACTCCGTCTTTCGGTTGAGGATTCTCCCAATTCCGCCGGCGTCGCTATCGATGCCATCCGGTGCGCAAAACTCGCTCTTAACCGCGGTCAGGGGGGCATTCTCTACGCACCATCCGCCTATTTCTGCAAGCATCCCCCGAAACAATTCACCGACGATGAAGCCTTCCACATGGTGGAACACTTTATTGCCGGCAAGAAGTCACCAACATCGCGTGAAAAACTTGATCATAGCCGCGGGGAGAGGAAGCCGGCTGCAGTTGCGGGGCAATAGCAAACCACTTGTTTCCGTCTTCGGTGTGCCTTTAATCGAACGCGTGGTGCGCGCCCCGAGCGTCGCCGGCGCTGATGAGTTTTACGTGGTCACCGGTTACCAGGGCAATCTGGTGAAAGAATCTGTCGAGGACATGGCGGCACGCCTTGGGATCAACCTGCAAACCATTCACAATCCGAATCGGGATAAGGGAATTCCGGGTTTCGCACAGTGACCAACCCCCCATTCCAAGTCCAGGTTTTGGGAAAGAGTTTCGGTTCGTCTTTCCTTGTGCCTGAACGGGTGTAAGTTGAACAAGAACGCTTTGTGTTGTCGGTAGTGCAGGTGGACGATAACCCAGGGCACTTTAATGGAGTTGTAACGAACCCGCCATTGCTTGATCAGCTCTTTCGCCTCCTTCAGGATATAGAAGAGTTCGCCGATCAGGAGTTCATCCCAGAGCTTGACGTTGAAGGATTCGTTGTAGTCGCTCTCCCGTGAGACCAACTCCAGTGCAGTTTCCGTGAACTGAAGATAGGTCAAGCGTCAGGTTTCGGGATGTATTCGAAGTGTCGGCGGTTCTGACCGGAGCCACGGCCATAATAATGCCATTGCGGAAAGTTGAAATCAGAGGTAATCGAACACGGAAACATGAGCACCGCCCGGAGAAAGGCATCCAGGTTAGGGACATTGTATATGTTGATTTGATAACCCCACTCTTCCATCTGATCGAAAAACGTGAGCATGTTCTCGGTGTCCCAGCTAATGGAAAAGCGGTTGATGCCCCAAGATTCAAACATCTGTAGAATTTCCCTTGCCTTCTTCGGGGCGCTGCAAACGAGCGGAGTAAGGAAGTCGACCGGTGCTTGCACGATCGCCCCCTGATAAGTTTTCGCAAGCAGCGTAAAACCATCCTCGTGCAGATGTTCGATATTTCCATTAAACCAGAGGCGGTCTACTGAAAACTGGTAGTCTGAGAGGTAATCCGACATTCGCTTCAGTAGACTCCCTCCAGTCTTGAGATCAAATTTGACGCCCTTGTTGGTGGGCTGCACGCGCCGCAGGAACTGTTCCAGCGTCAGCCACTCTTCGTCCTCATCGTATTTGGATTCTGCGAATGAATCGTGTCGCAGGATCAGTTTGTTGTCAGTGGGCGCTAATCGCACATCGCATTCCCCCCACATGACTTTGTCCGAGGCGAGGAATTGACGCAAGTTGACCTCACCGTTGATCCCGTGCCAGACAAAATCGATGGTCTCCGGCAATTTCCTGTCGGAAATCAACTCCTTCAGATCGTATTCTTTGCCTTCTGCGCTTTTCCATGGAAGTCGAGATCGACTCGACTCGAAGATCGTGTCTGCATGTAATAACAGGATCTCCTTATCGGAAAATGCCTGTGCAATGGCCTCCAACATCTCGGGCTCGTTGTCGATGTAGGCGACCACGCGGAATCCGTCATTACGGTACTTCTTGATCCCAGCAGCCTTGGCAGCAGCTACTTCCTGATCCGAGCCCTGGGGATTCATCATCAACCATTCATCCTGGAAATGAATGTGGTGGCTACGACTCAGCTCATTCAACGAACGCAGGGTGTCCTGGCGTAACCTTTCAGGACGACCGGTGTTGAGACCAATGAACGTATTCGGTTGAATCTTGAACCATTTGATGACTTCGAGTACTCCCGGAAACGGGCGGTTTCCGGTGAGGACATATTCCCGTTCCCAGAGGTGTTCACCATACCAGTCCAGAATTTTCTGATGCTCGGCCACAGGGATTCCCAGATCAACCAGTAGGTGCTGCACCTGGTTTTCATGCACTGTAATGTCATCAATTTGCAATCGCGTGAAGAAATCCGTGCTGTTATGCGCGTCATAGGCTTGGAGTAGGCTCAGTACCATATAGCGCATGTCCAGAATGGTCCCGTCTATATCAAAGACAATCATCAGCCGGTCATCGGGATACTTCTTATTCATCCAGTCATAATGCTGTGCAAGTTGACTCATCCAGTTTTTATGTTTCGTTGTCATAACCAATCTCACTTTGGCTGTTTGCTCAGGTTTTCTGTGTGTATCCGGCGAAACGCGTTCTTCCAATCCATGTGGCCTCACCTCACCCCTGCAAGATCAGAGACTCAAGCGACCGAGGCTGCTTGAGACGGGCTTGTCCCATTTCTAGTTGAAATTGGGCGATCCTCCAAGACGCTCAGGCAGCTTCCTTTGGTTTCGATTCATATGCTTATGAAGAGGATGTTCAAGCCGGAATGGGTTTCGAAATCCTTACTCTACCGGAGTTGACCCCTTGCCCGGCACCGTGCGGCTGTCACGCAGCTCCAATCACGAACCGGCCAGCACGTCAACCTGTTGTCCAATCAAATCGCAATGAGTGGGTTAGAGTTGATCCAGGAGACGAGGGAGGGGGGATTGCTCGCCTTCAACAGGGGGAAAATCTTCCGGCCGAATATCTTGCTCCACTCCAGGAACGGATAGATCCAGTCGATTATGATTCGGCCGAAATCTTTGACGATTTTCCACATAGTTTAACCCCTCGGCTAGAAAACACAGGTGGAAAACGTCGGTCAAGTCCGGATTTTCCTGTAAAAACGAAGTGGCATAACCTCCATTTGGTAAATTCAGATTCTCGTTGATTCTCAAGCTGCCAGGCGCACGAGATCCGGGTCTTGTGCCTCGTCAATACCCCATCGGCCGAACCCAGGCCGCTGGCATCTCACTCAACAGCATAGGCTTTCTGCGATTTGGAGGACAAGCTTTCGCAGGCGCCCTTCACCCTGTATCCTCCCCGGATGTTCGCCCTGATACGCCTCCTGACCGGCTCCCTCATCGTACTCTTCAGGTCTCGAGCCTCCCTGGCGGCCGAGATCATGGCACTCCGCCACCAACTCGGCGTCTACCATCGCACGGCACTTGCTCGACCTCATCTCACCCGCTGGGACCGGGTCCTTTGGGCTCTCATCCTCTACCGATGGAGCGGCTGGAGGC
>JAPUIP010000189.1 GCA_027296925.1 Candidatus Poribacteria bacterium
ACACATTTTGGTGTGCTGACCGGCGCCGGCGCCGCCTTGATGAACGATATTTTGCCCCATCGCTTCAAAGAGCGGCATGACCGCTTCGACGGCCGCGGCATCGCCGCCCACCATAATCGATAGCCGGGCCTCCTGTGCGCCAATATCGCCGCCCGAAACCGGCGCATCGATGGCGGAGACGCCCTGTGCCCCGGCCTTCTCATAAATCTCTTGTGCCAGCGACGGCTCGGTTGTCGTCATATCAACGATAATGCTGCCCGACTTTGCGCCTTTCAGGATACCGTGCTCACCGAGGTACACTTCACGCACGTCTGGAGGAAAGCCGACGATGGTGAAAATTACGTCGGAAGCCTCGGCGACGGCCCGAGGAGAATCCACCCAAGTTGCTCCGCCATCAAGCAGGGGCTGTGCCTTTGCCTTTGTGCGGTTGTAGACGGTTGCCGAATGCCTGAGATCCATGATGTGTTGACACATCCAGCGTCCCATGACGCCGGTTCCAATCCACCCAATTCTTGTCGTTGAAGGATTTACAGTCATACGAATTTTTAGCCTCCTTAGATTTTTGATGAGATTGTTACAATTCCATCTTTACTTCTCAGCCTAACCAATCCGGATAACGCTCTCGCACCGCTCTGACGCAAGCGTTAAACGTCTCAAGATCGAAGCCCTCGTAGGGGGATAGCAGCCGGAGCGGCATATCGACTCCGCTGGCACGCACAATCATCTTGTCGTAGGCACCGTCGATCCGTTCAAGTCCGCGTGCCGGCGCCAGGAATGCGTTCGCCACTTGAAGATACTCCGCTTGCATGGGGAACAGCTTGTCCCACTGTCGGGTCACACCGTAGTGGAAGAACTCCTTTGTCTTCGACGGGAACATCGCGCCGAACGAACTAAGCAATGAACACTCGCCAAACAAACAACCGTGCGGAAATCCGTGTTCACCGTAGAAGTGTTGCAATTCCGGAGAATAGGTGGCGATGCCGAGAATGTCATTGATGTCCGTTCGGCAATTCTTCGTACCCGCCAGGTTTGGCACCGCCTCCACAAGGCGCTGGTAATCCGGCCCGAGCAAAACCCGTTTTGCACGTGGCAGGTTGTAGTGGATGAATTTCGCATCCGGAAAGGTTCCACACACGTCTTTGAAAAACGTCAGGTATTCGTCGTCATTCACCGCGCCCCAGGACGGCAAAGCAATTTGAAACGCTCGAAAGCCGAGCTCGTGGGCAAAACCGATCCGTTCCACGATCTGCGTCGTGGACATCGCGATGACGCCGACCATCGGAAAAACATCGTCCCGATCTGTTTCTTCGTGAAAGATCCGGACGATCCGCTGGAATTGAGACAGGGTCACTGCATACCCTTCGCCGGCTGTACCGAAGATGTAAAGATGGTTGAAGTGCTGAAGCGTTGCCCGGATTTCTTGACGGAAACAGCCTTCTAGTAATTCTTCATTTTCATCCCAGGGAATTTCGCAACTGACGAGAATCGCCTGTGGATAGCGGGTTGTCATATTGAATCGCACTCCCTTCTATGTTGTCTCTTCAAGAGTCGCACGTATCTCCCGACTCGCAATCTTAAAAGGCACAAGCCAGGAGGCATGCCTCAATGTCCAACTTTCGTCACAGTGCCATCGAGAAAAGCTTGGCACGAGCCATGCGGATACGGACGGAAATCCGTCTTCCCTTCAGTGCAGAAAGGGATGCGTTTCCGCGCCATGTCACAGCCCGTTCAAGTTCATCGCCTTCCAAAATATCACAATCGGTGAGCCCGTATCCTTCCAGTTCCTTCACCGGCGCCGGCGGCGTTGACGGCGGGAGCGCCAATGCCACTTGGATCCAACCGCCGGGCTCGGTCCGATAGTTCAGCAGCAGTCGATCTCCCTGGCAGATACGCTCGACCATTGTAAACTGTCCTTCGATGGGAGCTTCTAAAGCGACCAGGCGACCGCGTTTCCAGATCGCCCAGCGATACTCCCCATCCGGTTTGATCTCTGGCCAACCGCCCCAGTCGTGTCGGTCGTAATTCCCCAGATAGGGCAGTCCCCACTCCTCGTCCGAAAGCGGCACCAGGTTCGGCGAGGCATAGATGCAACTATAGACGCCGTCCTCGGTATCGCGAGTCACGATGGGTGCCCGCTCCGGACGACTCCAGTTCCATCCGTCCCGACTGGTCGCCAACTGGATGTCGAGCTCCGCTGACAACCGATGGAAGATCGAAGGGAACATCAAGTGGCGCCCGCTGCCCGGACAGCGACAGTAGGCAGAGGTGTAGATATCCTTGTCCGGTGCGTCCTGGGGGTCGGCCAAAAGCACCATCCGCGGTTGAGACCAATTTCCAAACGTCGGTCCCCCCGTCCGTCGTACCGCCCGGCGACGTTCGACGTGACCGCGTAAGTAAGCAACGTACTCCCGACTTTCTGGGTCATAGCCGGCGATATTCTGTGTATCCAACTGGGTCTTCCCCACGTCGAGCAAGGGCGCCTCAAGCACCGTCCAGCGCAGCCCGTCGGGAGACACTGCACCGCGAACCACCTGCCGGATTTCAGCCTCCGCATCGATCTGCTCCGGGGTGTAGCCCTCCAATTCCATCGTCCGCCGCATCCCTCGAATCTCAAGTTTGGTCTGCCGAGTGTTGGCGACGGGAACGCCACGCCGGTAAAATTGTGCTTGCGCAGCGATGGCTTTGTAGCGTTCAGATGGCGCTGCGGTTGCATCCCGGAACACGGACTGAAGCCCAAAATGGCTATGGGAAAAAAGGATGTTGTTGGCAGTGGAACCCTGGAACTCGTAGATGCCGAGTTCTGGACGCTCCCAGTGGAAGCCATCGGCACTCTCAGCGTAGCAGGCGAAGTGCTCAGACGGGTCTGAAGACGCATAAGCGGCGTACCACATGCGGTAGCGGCCGTCCTCGAAGATAACGAACATGTGGTTGAGGTTGCTCTGTTCCCAGGGGCGTTCCCGACGGAAGAACACCGCCGACTTCCGCGCCGGCTGCACGGTCAAGCGCACACCTCGCGGGGCATCTTCGAGCCAACTCCGTCCATGTTCATCACGGCCGGCCTGCCCCGGCCAAATACCGTACCAGTCCAGAAAAGGTTGGGGGGTTAGGGATGCTTCGGGCATGAATTGCCTCCTTATACGGGTTTGCGTTTGCCCCTTCGACCGGCTGTCCTTTCGCCCTCGTAGCGGCGGGTGAATTGCGCCTCAATGCCTACACTATATCACATCTGCCGCAAAGCACAAGAAAAAACAGGTGCCTCGATTTCAGTCCAGCAGCCCCCACAACCGCTTTCGTTCGGCGCCCCAACTTTCCCATTCTTCGGCGAAGATATATCTCATCGCTCTCAGATCGCGCTTTCTTCCGCCCGCCGGAAAGTAGTTCCAGCCCATCGCCCGGCGCGGCCCGGCCGCCGTTTTGACTCCTGTTGCGTGCCAGCAGCTTGGTGTCCAGACCAGCATCCAGCGCGGGTCTAGAACGACCTCGACTTCGGCCGGATGCTTCACATATGCCTTTTCTGGCAGGACGTCGTGCTGCCCCGTAGCGATTTCCAGTTGTATGAGTTCTTCCCACACTTCCTCCCGAGATCGCCGGTGGCTGCCCGGCAAGATGCGCAGGGGGGCGTTGGTGGGGTCGTGCCGGTCCAGTGCAGTCCGAAATGAAACCTGTTGGACCTCCGGACCACCGTCGGCGTGCCAGTGAACCTGTCTTTGACGACTATCCGGGCAGATGATTTTTGACGCATCGCCGAGCCCGCAGGCACCCACATGAACCCGGTCGCACTCCAACAAGCGTTTGGCGGCCTCGATCAGTTGAGGCTGTTCCACCATCCGGAGAATCGGCTCGCCAATCATGAAGAATTGACAGGCGAGTCTGTTGAACCCATTGGGCCAATCGGTAGTCGCCCACTGTTCTTCGTTTTCCGCGGCGAGCCGCTCCATTTCGCGCATACGCGCTTCCCCAAAGGGATTCGGTATAAAGAAGAAGCCGTGCGTGCGGAAATGATTCACCTGCGTTGCGGTAATCTCCATAACTGTTTGATCTCCTCGAATCGTAATAATTCGGATTGTAGCACAGACCGATTCGCAAGTCAAGTGGACATCAAGCATCACTCGGATTGCGTTTTGATGAAAGGGCATTTTTCACTTGACGTCGCCGCCAATTTCAGCCAAAATAGATGCGCGTTGTGGAGAAGGTCAAATGAACTGGAAAGGCAAGTGTGACGCCACTTCTGTTTGGAAGCTGGAGGAATATCATAATGGCTGTGGACAAAATCGTAGATGAGAACGCTCAAACTGAGCGCAATGAAATCCTGCACAACGGAGTCGCCGTCGTTGTTGATGAGAATGGTCCTGAACTGGAACGCTTTGCCGCCGGGCAACTCTGCGACTATCTCGACAAACTCTTCGGCATTCGTATCCATCCGACGTCGAACGTCCCTGCGGCAGCGGATGCCCTTTTCCTCATCGGCGGTCTCAATACCAACCCCGCTGTGCACCGTGCGGCCGAACATCACCCATTCCCGACAGTGAGTGAACAGGGAGTTGTTTTGCGTCGTCTGCGATTTCAGGATTGTCCAGCGTTGATCGTTGGCGGTGGCAGTCCACGGGCGACGCTGTGGGCGGTGTATGAACTGGTCGAGCGGTGGGGCGTGCGCTATCTGCTACACGGCGACGTGCTACCCGTCGAGCGAAGCGCGTTTCAACTCCCCGACGTCGACGTCGTGATGGAGCCGACGCTGCCGGTTCGGCAATGGCGCGTCATCAATGATTTCGCCTGCGGTCCGGAATCGTGGGGGATGGCGGATTATCGTCCGGTGATCGACCAACTGGCGAAACTCAAATTTAACCGCATTTTTCTGTCCATCTGGCCGTGGCAGCCGTTTCTGCATTACGAGGTCAAAGGGGTTCAGCGAGAATCGGCGACGCTGTGGTTTGACTTCCACTATCCCATTACCGACGATATGGTGGGGCGACATCTGTTCGGGGAGGCAGAGGAGTTCTGGAATCCTGATCTCCCGCGTAACGCGAGCTATGCCGAGTTGATGGCCGCGGGCGAACGACTCGTACACAACTTAATGGACTATGCGCATCGACGGGGGATGGAGTGTGTCATCGTTGCTACGTTGACGGAGTTTCCCCCTGAGTTTGCACCGCTTCTCACAGACGCGCAAAAAGTGCATCAGTTAGCCGAGTTGACGATCGTGCCGAGCGCAGAGACAGATATAGACGATCCGGCGCTGACCGAGCTTGCTGCGGCTGTGTTGCGTGCGACGGTCAACACCTATCCCGAAGCGGATTACGTTGCGTTGGGGATGCCGGAGTTTCGCCAGTGGTCCGGGTTGTATGAACGGGCGTGGCAGGCACTCGACGGCAAGTATAATATCTCGGCGCAACGCTCGCTTGACGATGTGCTAGGGACGGCTGCACAGCGCACGGGATACGCCGGTGGCGCTGAACGCGCATTGCAGGAGGTCAAAGGCGACATCGTTGCCCTCTACTTTTATGATCGACTTCTCAATGGTAGCGGGGCGAAGCAAGCATCGCCTTTACAGAACACCCGACGTTCTGATATGAAATTTATCTACAACAGTGTTGCGGAGGAACTGTTTCCGGTGCTTGGGTGCCTTCTGCCTCGTGGCTGGGAAACGCTGAACTTCGTGGACTATACGGCGTCGCGCATCGTGAAACGGCGGGAGGTCCTCAAGAGCGTCCCCAGCCGCGACATCCCGTGTAGCCTGATTTACACCCTACACGACGACAACGTGGGCGTGCTGCCGCAACTGACGACCGGCTCACTACACGAGTTGACTCAGGATTTGCGCGGATATGGTTGGGCGGGGTTCTCGACGCGCTACTGGCTGACTAGCGACCACGACCCGTGTATCGCTTATCTCGCCCAAGCTGCGTGGAACGCGGGTGCAACGCCTGATGCCGTGTATCGTGACCAGATTCGCGCGGTGTGCGGTGATGCCTGTGTGGAAGATATCCTGACGGTGTTTCGTGAAGTAGAGGCAACGACGGTTGCGTTGGAGACACATGGATTGGGGTTGACGTTTCCCGTGCCGGGGATGCTGATGAAGCAATGGACGCCGCAACCGATGTCCGCTGAACTCATCGAAAATCGTCAAGGCTACCAACGCGCCTTGGATGCGGCGCGCCGGGCGCAGGGGGAAGCACAACCCTCCGGGCGGAGTTACGTGGGCTACTGGGTTGGGCGGCTGGAATTTGGTATCGGCTATCTGGAGATGATCGCCGCCGTTCGCCTCGCCGCGATTGCGGAGGCCGACGGGAAACGGATCGAAGCGTTGAAGCACGCGGAGGCGGCCCTGACAACAGCATGTGCTGCGTTGGAAGCGTATGCCCGTGTCGCCCGCGACCAGTCCGACCGCGGGGCAATTGCAGTGATGAACGAATACATCTATCGTCCTTTGAAAGCGAAGGTGGCGGCGCTGAGTTCGGATTGAGTCTACAAGCAAAGGGACGGGCGTGATGTTGAAAAACTCTGCAAATTCCGTTCTGGGATCCAATGGCAAGAATCGGTGATTTGAAATCCACACCACAGCCAATCTCATTGCAACGAATCAAAAAAGAACTGTGGGCATGCTTCCGACATCCCCATAGGGATCAAGTTAAGGCTTTTGTGGTACGAAATGCCTCAGTAGATACCCCGATCTTCAGAACCTGTCCTCGAGCGCAGCGAAGGATCGGGGAGCCTCATGAGCAACTGCCTCC